>NZ_JBHLWN010000025.1:0-142908 GCF_042432825.1 Paenibacillus chartarius
GATCCTCAAATACACGCTCACCTTCTTCCCGGTACTTCCTCATCCATTTTTTAACCCGACCGGTATCATGTATTCCTAGATGTTCCGTAATCTCTCGATACGGCCACTTTTCCTCCACATGCAACCGAATCGCTTCACGCTTCACCGATTCTGGATAGTGATGAAATTTTTGTCCTTTAACCGCCATAAAAATGCACCCCTTAGAATTCATCGGAATAACCAGGGGGTTTTTCCAATGTCTATTCTAAGGGGTGCACTTCAATATTGCCTGCGAGGTCTTTTTCTCTCCAAAATGGGCGGCGTTCCGTCTACTCCATCCGATCCGGGCCTGAATAAGATGAACACTGAAGTTAAGGAAAGGAAGGATAAGATGCGGAATAAAACCGTAATCGTCGAAATTGAATTTAACAACCGTTCCAAGCCGAATAATAAATGGAAGGTCGGGTTGACGAAACGCTGGATCGAATACAGAATGTCCATCTTCATGAAATATACGCTGCAAAGTCTTAAGAAACAAACGAATCAACATTTTACAGCGCTTGTAAGATATGCTCCGGAAAGCGAGAAGCTGATTCGTCAAACGCTGAAGAAATACAAACCGCTTCCCGGCAACATACGGTTTGTAACCGACAGCCGCTTGCTCGATGTCAAGAAGAGGCTGGCCCAAGGCTCCCGTTATCTATATTTGGTTCGGCTGGATTGCGATGACACGTACAATAAGACATACGTTCAACAGCTGCACGATGCGAAGCCGAAGTCCGGCGTTTATGCGCTAATCAACCAGAAAGGCTACGTTCACGATAGTGTGCACCATCGGGTAGCTCCGATCTATCTGCCTTCCCCGCCTTTCTACACTTGGATTTATAAGACGAAGGAGTATATCAGGGGGAAAAGATACAATGTACGCGGACATGGGCAAGTGATTCGGCATAAGCATGAGATCATGACGACAAACGGCAAGAGAAACTACATGATTATCGTGCACAAAAAAAATACGCTAAATCAAAATCTGCTATCCAAATGTAAGTTTGTGAAGAACCGGGCGAAAGTGAAGCTCGTTTTGAAGAAATTTATTTAGTTCGCCTGTATGCTGTGCAATCGGCAAATACGGGGGCGGCCAGCCTTCGTATTTGCCGATTTTCGTTGAGCAGTAATATTTTCCGGTTTTTACGTCGATGCTTTTTAAGTAAGAGCCTTCAGCCTCATCATGATGAAATTCGAGGGAGCAAGAATGGGTACATACACGGCGTCGTCTAAGGTTTGGCTTACTTCAAGTCTACAGGACAATACGGACTATTTGCTTAACGAGTTTGCGGACTGCTCGGATGCCGTATTCAGGGATTTGACGTTTGCGGACAACCTTCAAGGAGTGCTTGTATATTTTGACGGCATCGTTAAAACAGAAGAGCTGAATAACAGCGTGCTTCAACCGCTGCTGCTTCATTACCGCGAATTAAGCTCCGAACAGCCGGACGTTAAGGACATGGAGGAACGGCTGATAACCTTGTCGGAGACGTCCCGGGTGCGGACGCTCGAAGATCTTGTTGATCGGGTGCTGGAGGGCAATGCCGTATTGCTGCTGGACGGCTTTAACGAAGCGCTTGTTCTGCATGTGGCGGGAGCGACGCGGCGAAGCGTCCAGGAGCCGCAGTCGGAGGCCGTCGTCCGGGGGCCGCGGGAAGGATTTGTCGAGAGCATTCAAACGAACGTGGCACTCGTGCGGCTGCGGATTCGTTCATCCAAGCTCAAGATGGTCCAATATGTGATAGGCGAAGAGACGAAAACAACGGTTATGCTTGCATACATGGAAGGAATCGCCAAGCCTGATGTCATTGACGAGGTGAAGCGGCGTCTGGCTTCGATCAAGATTGACGGGATCCTGGAAAGCGGTTATATCGAAGAGCTTATCGAGGACAACCCGTACTCACCGTTTCCGCAGCTCAGACACAGCGAACGTCCCGATACGGTGGCATCGCAGCTACTGGAAGGGAAGTTTGCGATTTTCACGGAAGGTACCCCGTTTGTTCTGAAGGGTCCGACGAATTTGTGGCAGATGATTCAAGCCAACGAAGACTACTACGAACGGTACTTGATTGGAACGCTGCTGCGGATTTTGCGTTACTTTCTGATGACCGTAGCTCTTCTATTGCCTTCGCTGTATATCGCGACAACCACCTTTCATCAGGACATGCTTCCGACGACGCTGCTGCAAAGTATTGCCGCCGCGCGGGAGGCCATTCCGTTCCCGGCTTTAATAGAGGCTTTGATTATGGAGATCGCGTTTGAAGCGCTTCGTGAAGCGGGCGTTCGTCTTCCTAAGACGGTGGGTCAGGCGGTCAGCATTCTCGGCGCGCTGGTGATCGGGCAAGCTGCCGTTCAAGCGGGTATCGTGTCCGCTCCGATGGTCATGATCGTGTCCATGACGGGGATCGCATCGTTTACGATCCCGCATTTCAATTTTGCGATTTCCGTCCGGATGCTTCGCTTTCCGCTAATGTTCCTGGCGGGGATATTAGGTCTCTTCGGGATTGTAGCGGGAATTTACCTGATCGGGCTGCATCTGGTCATGCTCCGCTCGTTCGGGCAGCCGTACTTGACGGGGTTTGCGCCTTATCGTAAGCATGAAAGCAAAGATATGGTAGTCCGTGTCCCATGGTGGCGAATGAAGCTGCGTCCTTCCACGAGCCAGCGCAGCAATAAACAGCGTCAAGAGCCGGATTACCAAGGCTAGGAGGTCGTTCCTTTGCAAGCTGCCGCGGCTAAAATTATACTCAGCTTCTTTGCGGTACTGACGATGCTTCTCGTTACTGGCTGTTGGGACCGCAGAGAAATTAACGATGTGGCTCTCGTTTCGGGCAGCGCCATCGATAAGAAGGGAAATCAATACACCGTCCTTTCGCAAATTCCTCTGCCGAGCCAGATCGGCGGCGCCGGGTCTAAAGGCGGAGGCGGAGGAACGAACGGCAAGCAATCGTGGTATAACGATTCGGCGACAGCCGATTCTTTACGACGCGTTATCGAGGACATGCAAAGAACGGTCTCCCGGGAATTGTATTTTGCACACCGCCGCATCGTTGTCTTCGGAGAGGAGATGGCGCGAAGCGGATTGGAGCCGGTTATGGATGCATCGATCCGTCTGCCTCAAAACCGCTTGTCATCGTTGGCCGCCGTCACGAAGGGGGAAGCGGGCGCGCTGTTCAATGTCCGGGCTCCAATGGAGCAGCTGCCGTCGGAAATGATGCGTGAGCTCGTGCAAAATGCAACAAGAACACCGTATACCTTAAAGCGTCTCAATCAGGAGATACTGCGCGACGGTCTGGATCCGGCAATTCCTTTCATTAGAGTTCATCAAACGACCGAAGTGTCCGGAAAGACAACCACATTGGAGCTGGCCGGCGTCGGGGTCCTGAAGAAGGGCTCATTGGTCGGATACCTGGAGAGTGATGAAGCGTCCTATCTGTGGTGGGCGATGGGGGAGGCCAATAATCCCGTCGTTCAGGTGGAAGCCCCGGAGAGCGGAGGAAGCATTTCGTTATTGTTTCAGGAAGTGCATGCGGACCTCGTTCCGCAGTTCACGGACGATCAAATTTCCGTAGTCATCAGAATCGACGCAAAAGGAGCGGTTGTGGAAAATGAATCCAATTATGACCTGACGGCGGATGAGAGAATGGAAACGACTGTCCAGCTTGCGGAAAATAAAATCAAAGCAGGTATTGAACGGACTGTGAAAAAATTACAATCCCTTCATTCCGATCCGATTGGCATCGGCGATGTGATTTATCGCAAAAACGATAAAAAGTGGTCGGCTCTGCGCGACAAGTGGAACGATCAGGAATATCCGAAGGTCCAGGTGTCGGTGGAGACCAACCTTTATATAGAACATAGCGGCTCCATAAGAGAACCGTTCGGCTATCCGGAAGGAGAAATTACGAGATGAGCATCTTCGTGCAGGCGCTGATCGTCGCGGGCCTCTGCTTCATTCTGGAATGGAATGCATTTCGCAAAGCGTCAACGGGGGCTCGAATTGCCATTAGCATGTCGTATCTATGTTCTGTCGCCATTTGGGTGTATGTGTTCAAGAGCGTACAAACCGTTCATCCGTCGGAAATCTTGCAGGCGGCATTGGCAGCTTTAAATCCGTTCCGGTCAGGGGGGCTATGATGCAAAAGCTTTCGGCAAGACAACTCGTATTAATCAGCTGCGGACTGACTCTGGACGCTACCCTCATCAGCATTCCCGCGCAAATGGTCAAGGTTGCGGGGCATGACGCCGTGTTTTGTTATTTTATTGCGATGGCTTTGATTGTATTATCATGGATTGCGATTGTGAAAACGGTGCAGCGCTTTCCGGGCCAAGATCTCTTCTCCGCACTGACGGACCGTTTTCCCTTCATCGGGAAAGTGATCGGGCTCTCTTATGTCGCGTTCTTCTTTCTGATCCTGACGAGAGATTTACGCTCGATAGCCAGCTTTGTGAACTACTCGCTGCTTCCAAGGACGCCATTGTCGGTTATTATCGCCGTATTGGGCGTGTGTGTCGCTTTAACGGTAAGGAGCCGGTTGAAGGGTGTCGGACGGATGACCGAAATCTACCAAACCAGCTTGCTGATCATTATTCTGCTGCTTCCGGTACTGCTGTTCAAGGAAGTGGACTATAGATGGATGCAGCCGTTATTCAGTCACAGCATAACGGATGTTCTTCATGGGAGCTGGTATGCGGTAGCGTATTTGGGCGAAATCGTCGCCATTCCTTTTCTCCTGTCAAGCTCGTCCTTTCCTGTTCGGCACGGTTTGTATGGCTTGCTGATCGGGGTAGCGATGCTGGAGGGTTTGCTCGTTCTTTGCATAGCGGTGTTAAGTCCGGAAATCACATCCAGATTTTTATTTCCCAATTATCATTTGATTCGGGAAATCCGGATTACCGACTTCCTTGACCGTTTCGATGTCGCGATAGTCGGCGTATGGCTGCCTGCTGTTATGGTCAAAATCGCATGTACGTTATATTTTGTTTGCCACGGCATACGGCGAATATTCCCGAGCCTGCAGTTTGAGCAAATCGTTACGCCTGTTTCCGTGTTCACCGTTGCTTGCTCGATGTGGCTGTACGCCAATTACAATCAAATTTTGCATTTTAACGCGCACTGGCCTGTACTGGGTCTGTTGTTTGAGGTGCTGATCCCTATCGTCATGTACTTCGTGCTGCGTCCTAAAGTCAAATCAACGGCGTTAGCGAAATAAGACAAGGAGGACAGCGAAGAGAAGGGGAACATCATTTTGCTGTCCTCCGGATTGTTGATTTAGGCAGCTTGCGAAAGCTAAACCTTATGTCAAGACGAAAGCTCCATTCATCGTTTGGAGGCGGCCATGGCCTCCACTCCAGCCAAGAGGAGGTCTATACCGAACGCAAAGTGCTGTTCCGTATCTACGCAAGCCGCAATATTCGGAGCCGCTTCTACGAGCCAAGGATACTGCTGCGGCGGTAGCCCGCCGTAGAACTCCAATAATTGAGCCCCCCACACCCGGCGCTCTGCCTCCGTGCCTTGTATGTAACCATTCCCCGCTACAACCAGCGACACCACTTGATTCAACAAATATTCAAAAATGAAAAACGCTTCCCGAGGCTCGAAGCCGGCGCTGCGCAGGATGCCAAGCGCAGTCTCGAAGATGGCGAGTCTGTTCTTTGAAGGCAGAGATCGCCTGGACAGCAAGCTGCTGCCCGATGGATGGACGAGCAGCATCCGACGCAGTGCGTAAAGTAACCCCCTTACTTGTTCCCGCCAATCTGTCTCTTGTACCGCAGAGGTATCGAATGATGCCAGCACATGTTCGGTCATCGCATCTAACAGGTCATCCTTGTTGCGTACATGCCGATATATAGCCATGGGCGTTACGCCGAAATCGTGAGCTAAGCGTCGAAAGCTTACCGCTTCGATTCCTTCCGTATCCGCAATATTCAGGGCAAGCCCCACGATGGCCTCGCGACTAAGGCGAACAGTGCTTTTCCGGGTTGGGGAATCCTTGGGTAATCGATCATCTTTATTGTGAACCAAAGTTCGACTCCTCCGATTAAAAGGGTATCCATATTATAACACAAGCAGGTTGATGGGTATACGCCGTATACTTATACTGTATGTATACGGTGTATACTTTAAGGATGAGGAGCTGATCTCCGCTTTGAAACAACTTCGCAGCATTCGCCCAGTAGCGATACTTATTGGAGGTATAAGGAAAAGCCGATTTCGCTTGCTGGCCGCTGCGGTTGTATTGACGCTATGCGCAGGCTCGGGATTGTTGCTTTACCAGCCATTGATGGTTGCTTCGGGTTTTGCCAGTAAAGAAATTTGTTCCGGAGCCTTTGTTTCGGGTCTCGATCCCGATCAAGTTTACGCCGACATGGTTAGGCCTGAGGGGGCCATTGGATACATCAGCAGCTTGATTCGCCTCCATGTCGATCATGAAAAACGGATGGTAACAACGACTGTCGCGGGACTGTACAAAACTCAGGCGGTGTACGGTGATGGGATAGGCTGTATGTTAGTGCATAGACCCGAGGACGTGAATATAGCTTCGACCGCTGATTTTAATAATCCGGTTGGCCCATCGGATACGCCGGCTCCTGAGTCGGAGGGGCTCGTCGTAACTGTTCCTGGAAACGAACGATTGAACGCTGCACTCGACCGCGCTTTTGCGGAGCGCGCGCAGCCTCCCTATATTCGGACACAGGCAGTCGTCGTGATCCAAGCTGGAAAGATCATTGCCGAGCGTTATGCCCCCGGCATAGGCGCGGATACGCAGCTGTTGGGTTTCTCGATGACAAAATCCGTCACCAATGCGCTGATCGGCATTCTGGTCCGGCAAGGCAAACTGGACGTCGGCCATTCAGCACCCATTGCCGCGTGGCAAAACGAGAAGGATCCCCGTCACATGATCACGATTGATCACTTGTTACGGCAGACAAGCGGCCTTGCTCTGAAACAAACCAGTTCGGGATTCGATCCTGCTTCAAGAATGATATTTGTCGAGCGGGATATGGCGGGCTTCGCAGAGAAGGCAAAACCGAATGCAGCGCCTGGAACAGAGTGGGCTTACACCGACGGTAACTACATACTTCTCTCTCGAATCATCCGCGACGCCCTCGGCGGTCGGGCTTCGGATGTAAGAGAGTTCGCACAGCGTGAGCTTTTCGGTCCGGCCGGCATGAACCACGTGACTCTGGAGTTCGATGCGACCGGCACACCGAACGGTGCTATGTCTATGTTAGCGTCTGCGCGTGATTGGGCTCGTTTTGGGCTCTTGTACCTGAATGGCGGCATGGCAGGCACTAAACGCATCCTTCCCGAAGGGTGGGTTGAATATTCTGCTTCACAAACGCTTGATACCGGTTATGGAGCCGGTTTTTGGATTAATCGTCCGGCTAACGGCAATGCGCCGTACGGAATTCCTTGGGGGATGCCCCATGTGCCGCGTGACGCATTCTTCGCTATGGGCAATATGGGACAGCATATTGTGATCGTACCTTCCCAGCAGCTTGTGGTGGTGCGTCTAGGCATTTCGCATCATCCCGATGGCCTCGTCGCAGGCGCAGACCGGTTAGCCGCCGACGTGATCGCGGCGCTTCGCCAGGATTAACAGAAGGGCTTCTTCCGCCTATTCTTAATGGAAACGAAGAAAACCATCCGATGCTATACTCACAAGAGGCGCTTCTCTTATGATAGAAATAAGTGAACGGAAGGGGGGTGGCGTTATGAAAATCGTTGTAGCCCCGGATTCTTTCAAGGGCAGCTTAACGGCGATTGAGGCATGCCGCGCGATAGAGGAAGGGATACGGCGAGCTGCGCCGGAAGCCGATATCGTCAAGGTGCCGATGGCCGACGGCGGCGAAGGGACGGCGCAAAGCCTCGTCGACGCCATGCAGGGACAGATGCGCCAAGTCGCCGTACGGGGGCCGCTGGGCAATCCGGTAGCCGCCAAATACGGCATATTGCCGGATCGTACGGCAGTGATTGAAATGGCTGAAGCATCGGGGCTGTATCGGATTCCGGCCAAACGGCGCAATCCGCTGCTGACCTCGACCTACGGAACGGGCGAGCTGATCGTTGACGCGCTGGATCAAGGCTGCCGCCGCTTTATCGTTTGCCTGGGCGGCAGTGCGACGAATGACGGGGGCGCAGGGATGGTACAGGCGTTAGGGGCGGGGCTGCTGGATGAAGACGGGCGCCAGCTGCTTCCCGGCGGGGGCCGTCTGGGAGCGCTGCAGCGCATCGATATAAGCGGCATAGACCCGCGGCTTCAAGACTGTACGTTTACGGCCGCCTGCGACGTAGACAATCCGCTGTGCGGTCCTCGCGGCGCCAGTCATGTGTTCGGCCCCCAGAAGGGGGCGACGCCGGACATGATCGGGACGCTGGACCGCCATCTCCGGCATTATGCGGAAGTCATCGAGCGTGAGCTCGGCAAGCAGATCCTGCATGTGCCCGGAGCGGGTGCAGCAGGGGGAATGGGGGCGGCCGTGCTCGCCTTCCTGAACGGTACGCTCCGGAAAGGTGTGGAGCTGGTCATGGAAGCGGCCGACTTGAAGAACAAGCTGCATGGAGCCGATCTTGTCATTACCGGAGAAGGGCAGAGCGACTTCCAAACCGCCATGGGCAAGGCGCCGTTCGGTGTCGCCAAGGCCGCACAGCAAGCCGGGGCTCCGGTCGTGCTCATTTCCGGCTCCATCGGAGCGGGTATCGAGGCTTTGTACGAGCACGGGGTAGTCAGCGTGTTCTCCATCGTGAACCGGCCGATGCCGCTGGAGCAGGCGATGAACAACGCATACGGCCTGCTTGCGGATTGCGCCGAACGGGTCGTTCGATTGGCTAAAATAAAATAGTGTTTCCGGATTGAAACGGGGCTGCCGCCTTGAAGTAGAATGATCTGCTTCAGGCCGACAGCCCCGATCGCCGGATAAGCTGCTACACCGCAGACGTGCTGCCCTTCGCGGCATACAACGTCCGGCGGGTGCTCCACTTCCGCATGAATACGGACATTCGCACGATTTCGTCGGCAAGCATGGCCAGGAACACCCCTGTCAAGCCTAATCCGAATACCGATCCGATTACGTAAGTGCCTCCGGCCTGCAGCACCCACATACCGAAGACGGTCATGCCGGCCACCACGTTCGCGTTCCCGACGACATTCAGAGCGTTGGACGAGCAGTAGCCCATTAGCCGTAACGGCTGCCACACGATGCATACGGCCAGCGCCGGCAAACATTGACGGATAATTTCCTGATTGGCGGTAAACAGGCCGAGCACCCAAGGTCCTCCAAGCGTAAGCAGAACGCTCAAACCGGCCACGATACCGATCCCCGCCTGAATGGCACGGTATACGCTGGCATGCGCTTCTGCGTGGCGAAGGGCGCCATGAAGCTGACCGACCTGAATTTGCATAGCGCCGCCGATTGCAGCCGTGATCAACCATGGCAGCTGCTGTATCGTCTGCATATACGTGTATGCGGCCAAAGTGTCCGCACCCATGCGGGAAACCAGCGACGATACGATCACTTGAGCGTAGCCCCAGGAGACTGCGGTTACACAGACCGGCAAGCCGATCTGCAGCATCTCTCTCAAGATTTTCCGGTCTAGGGACCACCATTCCGGCAATCGCCATGTGCCGCGGAAGCAGTTGTATGCCAATATGGCGATAAACAAGCAGGCAAGGATTCGGCTGATCACGTTGGAGTATGCCGCTCCTGCAAGCCCCATCTCCGGCATACCGAACAGTCCGAAGATCAGAACGCCATTCAGGAGTACGTGCACGAGATTCATACCGAGAGAAATGTACATCGGCCCTCTCGTATTGCCCGTGCTGCGGATGATGGAGCCCATCACGGACAGCAGCACCGTCCAGACGGTACAGGATCCAACGATAGTTAAATAGCCGGTTCCGTATTGCAGCACCTCAGCCGGTGTACCAAGGAAGGATAATATCGTCCCGGCAAAGCAATAAAAGACGAACCCGGTCAGCAAGCCCGCCAATAAGCTGAATTGTATGGAGAGTATCGCCGCCTTACGAGCGTCCGCCATTTGCATGGAGCCCCATTTTCGCGAGATGACAACTCCCGCCCCTGCATTGATGACCGCAAACGCCATCATCCCCGACATCAGCACCTGATTCGACAACCCCGCAGCGGAAACGGCGGCATCTCCGATCCGGCTGACCATCATCGTGTCCACGGCTCCCATGAGAAATTGAAGCAGCAGCTCGATTCCGATCGGCCACGATAATCGCCACAAAGATAAGTTGGGCTCGGGCTTCGTCATACTATTCTCCCTTTCTGGTTGCGGTTGAATCGCTTACCATATCATAGCATATGGCATGGATTTTAGTAGAGCAAAGCTCGGCCGTGAATTGCTTGCTTGTGAAATGCCGGCGATTGGGGTACACTTTGTTGGTAATTGATGAATCGATAACTTTGTGTGCGAGTAGGAGACGGTAAACATGGCTAAAGGCTCTGACAAATCAGCAAATCGTAAATCGGACATCATCTCTGCCGCGATCGAGGTGTTCGCCGAAATCGGCTACTACCGTGCTACAACTGCGCAGGTTGCGGAAAGAGCCGGCATTTCCCAGCCGTATGTGTTCCGCTTCTTCGCTTCCAAAGAAGCTTTGATGGTTGCAGCGCTTAGCGTATCGTGGGAAAGAATTCTTCGTTCATTCCGCCGCGTGACGGAAACTTCTACAGCGGACACGCTGGAGGCCGATCTGATACAAGCATACGAAGACATTCTGGAAGCTCATCAGAACGAAACGCTGCTGCAGATGCAAGCGCAGACGATTCGTGAGGAGGCGGTGCGGGAAGTGATGCGCAATGGATTCGTTGAGGTCAATAGGCTGGTACGAGCCGCTTTTCAGGATGCGGGAATGGAACAGCCGGGGCAGCGCGCGTTTTTATTTTTGGCAAGAGGGATGCTTTGCAATATTGCGATGTCGCTCGGGCTGCCGGAGCTTATCGAAAGATAGGCCGGAGAAACAAGCCTGCAAATTTAGTGATTGACCAATCACTAACCATCGTTTATACTCATGTTAGTGATTGATCAATCACAAAACTCGACGAGGTGATATGAATATGAAGAAAGCTATTGTACTAGGGGCAACGGGCGGTACCGGAGCGGCCATTACCAAACAACTTATTCAGCGAGGCATTCCGACGATCGCCTTCGGGCGTTCTCTGGAGAAATTGCAGAGGTTCGCCGAGGAGCTTGGCCGGCCTACCCTTCTGGAAATAGCGGCGGGCGATGCGTTTCAGCTTGATCCCGATCATCCCGCATTCGGCGATGCGGATATGCTGTTTCACTGTGCGAACGTGCCGTATCATGAGATGGAGCGCAAGCTGCTGCCGCTCGGGGAATCCGTCATGACTTTCGCGCACCGACGCGGCATGAAGGTCATCGTCGTGGACGGCATTTATCCTTACGGGAGGAGAACGACGGAGAAGGCGACTGAGGATCATCCGAAACGGCCGCATACACGCAAGGGCAAAACGAGACTCGCCTACGAGCAATTGATCTTCGACGGGCGCTTTCATCGCGCGCAGGCCGCTATCGTTCGATTGCCGGATTATTACGGTCCGACCGCTAACGAAGCGTCTTACCTCGGATCGACTCTGGAGGGGATCGCGCTCGGCAAGCCGACAGCGTTTATCGGCAACCTTCACATCCCGCGCGAATATGTGTATCTCCCCGATGCGGCGGACATGATCGTAAGGCTGGCCCTCACGGAACACGTCTACGGCCAGAATTGGCACATACCGGGCTCCGGCGTAATTTCGGGCCGGGAAATCGTACGGCTGGCGCGGAAGGCCAGCGGAGTTGCGGTAAAGCCGGTCATTCCGCTCGGCAGAGCGGGCTTGACGCTGCTGGGGCTTTTCGTACCCGTCATGAAGGAAGTCGTCGAAATGCTGTACTTAACGGAAGAGCCCTTCGTATTAAGCGGCGAGAAGTTCCGGAGACGGATTGGCCCGATTGCCGCAACCTCTTTCGAAGAAGGTATCGAGGAAACGATTCGTGCGATCCAAAGCAGGCGGGGAACCGGTCTGGAATATGCTGCGGCGGCTAAATGATGGTGATTTGTGATTGATCAATCAATAATTATATTTTTATTGACGAATGCCAAGACAGCACAAAGAAGCAGACCCTGCCGCAAGTCAGGGCGTCTGCTTCTTTACTGTGCTTGCTTCCTCTATTGTGCTGGGTATATGCCGTGTTTCGGTTTTGGATGCCGACATACCGTAGTAAAAAACAGGTAATGCCGGCGACGGCTCCTGGAGGAAGGAATGAGGGAAACGATGGCTGCTTACTTGCCGCTCCCCACTGTGTTAAAGAAAATTCAGAATGCCGTAGCCCGCAAGAAGCCATTTTCGTTAGTGAGAGTCGGGGACGGAGAAAATATCGTGCTGGCTCAAAATACCGTATGGACAATCAAGAGAGTACTCCGCGAGCCGTGGGCGAAACGCGGCAATAAGGGAGTGACGCTTCCGAACGTTAAGCTTCGAGATGACATCGTAAGATCGATCCGCAAAGCTTCTGTCGTTGGCATCCTGCCCCGGAATGACCGCATGATCCGTGCTCCGCGCTACTTGAAGAGAACGTTAACGGATCAAGTGTTCCGCTATCACGGCTTAAAACCTTCGTTAACGTGTAACGCTTGCGTCAATCGCATGATGCCTCATCATCCGCTCTTTCGTAATTTGGTAAAGGGGAAGCGGATCCTGATCATTAACCGAGACCCGAAAGCGATCAAGGCTGCGCTGGAAAAATCCCCATACAAAGCCAAAGTGACGGCGATGATCACATTCACTCACTACCGGCAAATTCCTGCCACACTGCGGAAAGCGGCAAAATTAAAGCACGCTTTCGACATCGCGCTCATCTCGTGCGGCGTCAATGCCGTCATTATGGCGCCTAGAGTGGCGGAGCTTACCGGCAAAGTCGCGATCGATTTCGGGAAAGCCCCGAAAATGATGAAACGGAAATAGTTTGATTTGGTCTGCAGTCGTTAGACGGCTCCTCCGCCCAAGGTCACTATGGTTGCCTGGCTCGAACGGCCCGCGGTCGCGTTGCGGCAATCAAATACGAGCGGTGTGTGCTGCAAAATCAGATCCACCGGCATGGCGTTATGATCCGTATGAATGAGCACGCAATCGACGGCCTTCAGCGATTCCTCCGACAAGCTTACGCTATCCAGCTTCAGGTCTCCGACGCTTAGAGCGGAAATGAGGGGGTCGTGGAACATAACGTCGGCGCCGGCTCTATGCAGCAATTGGATTAATGGAAGCGCGGACGATTCGCGGGTATCCGGCGTATTTTTCTTGTAAGTGACCCCGTAGATCAATATTTTGGCTCCGGACAGCGTCTTCTCCGGCTCCAGCACCGACCGAAGACGCTGGACGACGTATTGCGGCATCGTTTCGTTGACGACGTGCGACAGCTCGATGAATTTGCTCTTGATGCCAAACAGATTCGCTTTCCATTGCAGGTACAGCGGATCGACCGGGATACAGTGGCCGCCGATGCCGGGCCCCGGATAGAACGGCGTAAATCCATAGGGCTTCGTTCCGGCTGCGGCGATGACCTCCCATACATTGATGTTCATTTTGTCGCAAATTTGCGCGAACTCGTTTATGAAGGAGATGTTCACGAGCCGGAACGTATTTTCGAGCAGCTTTGCCATTTCGGCGACCTCCGTGCTGGAGACCGGAACAACTTGCTCGAACACTTGGCTGTACAGCTGAACGATTCGCTCCAAACACGCAGGGGTCATGCCGCTGACGAGCTTCGGGATTTGTGTGAGCGCCGTTTGGCTTCCGGGGTCGATCCGTTCCGGAGAGTAAGCGACGAAGATGTGCTCCCCGATCGTCAAGCCGCTCTTGTCGAGCAGAGGCTGCGTGACCTCTCTCGTCGTACCCGGATACGTGGAGCTCTCCACGACGATCAGCTGGCCATGCCGAAGGTAGGGAGCCAGCCGGTTGCACGTATCCGTTAAGTAGCTGAGATCCGGTGTATGCAGAGGAGTCAGCGGTGTCGGCACGCAAATCACGATGCTGTCCGCATGACTCATCTCACTGTAATCGCTAGAAACGATAAGCCGCTTGGAGGACAAGACGGAGTGAAGCTCTTCATCCGTGATGTCGTGAATATAGCTGTTTCCGTTGCGCAGCATGTTGATTTTACGGTCATCCAGATCGATGCCGGTAACTTGGAACCCTTTGCTCGCAAAAGCGCATGCCAATGGTAATCCGACGAAGCCAAGACCGATAATGCCAACCTTGTGTGCGAGTCGATTCCCATTATAGCGATCATCCATGATGCCCGATCCCTCCACATTCTCGGTTTATTTGATCTCTATAACATATGAATCTCTCAACCGAGTGACAGGTCATCTAACTTGGTGGATACGTCCAAAATTGCATGAGGGGAGGAGTGCAGTTATGAACAGAACCGCAGGGAAGGGCGTTACGATTATTACGGCAACGATTCGGCCGGAGCATATCCATGACATTTTTTACAATTATGCCAGGCAAAAGTGGGAGGCGAAGGAGCTCATCATCATCCTCAATAAGGACTCGCTCAACATGGAAGACTATCTCGAGCTGGCCGAAAATTACCGGGCGGTGCGGGTGTTTCGCCTGCCGGAGAGCAAATCGCTCGGGGAATGCTTGAACTTCGGTGTCCGGAAAGCGAAGCATTCGATCATCGCCAAATTCGACGATGACGACTATTATGGGCCGCACTATATTGCGGAAGCGATGCGTGCGTTCTGGAGCTCGAATGCGGATGTTGTCGGCAAATATTCCGTTCACTACTACTTCCCTGCCAAGAGAAAAATATTGCTGACAAATAAATCGCAGCGTCCGCACCGGTTCGTGAGGAAGATTGCCGGGGCGACGATTATGTTCAAGAAAAGAGTTTTCCCGAAGGCGAAATTCGTAAGAGCGTCCCTGGGAACCGACGTGCTGTTCCTTGCGGCGTGCCGGCGCCACGGATACCTCATTTATACGACAACCTCATATAATTTTGCGGCCATCCGCAAACCGGACTCGAAATCGCACACTTGGCAAATTACCGAGAGACAGATGTTTGCGAAGCGAGATTCGAGGGTGATTGCGAAAAGCAACTACCGCGCGTACGTCAACCGGCCTGTCAATCGGCTTCAGAAGCCATAATCCTCCGGTGCCCGACGCGGATACAAAGCAGCGGATCAGGTCTATTCGGGACCTGATCCGCTGCTTTACAGTAGCGGGCCGCGCAACCAGCCTCGCTTTCGTAGATTGCTAGACTCGTCGGCTCCACCGTTCATCGGCGCCTGCCGCATTCTCTGGAGGGTGTTTTTCTCACGGCAAGCATTGTAAATTTTTTGTGCCGATTTTATAATAAACATGAAAATGATTTTCCTTGGAATGAGCGGAGGAATCGAAATTATGAACATTGAGGCTCGGGTGGCGATCGGGATCGATTTGGGAGGAACGAATGTCGTAGCGGGACTCGTTCAAGAGGACGGGCAGGTGCTGGCGAGCGAACGGGAGCGGACGAGACCCGAACGAGGCGAGAGCGCTGTCATTGAAACGCTGGCGTCGCTGGTGCAGCGTGTTGCGGGAGACCGGAAGCCGGCGGCGGTCGGGATCGGCTGTCCGGGGTTCATCGATCCGCTTCGCGGCGTCGTCCTGCTGGCTTCGAACCTCGCGTGGACGAATGTTCCTCTTGCCGCCAAGCTGGAAGCTCGGGCCGGACTTCCCGTCGTCCTGGACAACGACGTGCGCATGTTCACCTTCGCGGAGGCGAAGGCCGGCGCGGGTCAAGGATACCCGGTCGTGCTCGGGCTGACGCTGGGGACGGGGATGTCGGCGGCGCTCGTGCATCAGGGCGCGATTTACCGGGGCGGAGGCTTCCTGGCCGGGGAGGTCGGCCACATTCCGATTCCGGGCATTCCGTACCGCTGCAGCTGCGGTTTAACCGGCTGCCTGGAGACGATAGCGTCGGCCACGGGAATCGCACGGCTCGCGCGTGAAACCGTACAAGCCGGCACGCCGACGGTGCTGGCAAGCATGCATGAGCGGGCGGAGCTTTTGACGGCGGCGGATGTGTCCCAAGCCTATGCGGAGGGGGATCCGGCGGCGGCAAGCATCCTTGGGCAGGTCGGCCGCACGCTCGGCGAGGCGCTGTCGTACTTGACGCCGATGCTGAGCCCGGATGCGATCGTCATCGGCGGCGGAGCGGCGCAGGCGGGCGAGCCTCTCTTCGCGCCCCTGCGCCGAACGCTGCGCGAACGGCTGCTGCCGATGTACGGCGACCGAGTAGCGGTCGTGCAGGCGAAGCATCTGGACCATGCCGGGGTCATCGGCAGCGCCATGTATGCGCTCAGCCAACGCAGCAAGGAGTAGAGAAATTTGCCCCTCCCGAATCGAAATGTGAACCTGTGAGCCGCGGCTGCCTCCGCCTATAATGAAGGTGTAAACCAACGTTACGAGGAGGGGCAGCAATGAAAAAACAAAGCACGATCGCTCTCGCCTTCACTCTGTTATCCGGTACGGCACTCTCGGGGTGCGGCTCGGACGGAACGGCGGGAACGCCGGGTACCCCCGCGGCGGAAACGAAGCCGGCCCCGGCGGCGGGCGACAAGCCTGCGGAAGTGAAACCGTTTACCGTAACGCTGCGGCACACGCAGATCGGCGAGTCGAAGCAGGCGCGTCTGAAGATACTCCAGGATGCCGTGAAGGAAGCGGAGTCCAAAGTACCCGGCCTTAAGTTTGAACTGGACGGCGTCGATTCCGACGTCAACCGCAAGGAGAAGCTTCGCGCCGAGATGGCGGCCGGCAATCCGCCGCACATCTTCGATTTGTTCGGCGGCGCGGATACGGCACTGTATGCGAAGAACGGTAAGCTGCTGGAGCTTACGGACATCTTGACGGAGCTGGGCCTAAAGGACAAATTTATAAATCTATCGGAGTTTTCGGTCGACGGCAAGGTGTACGGCCTGCCGATCGGCGGCTTCCAGGAAGGATTCTTCTATAATAAGAAGGTGTTCGATACGCTCGCCATCAAGCCTCCGAAGACATGGAGCGAGCTGGAAGCCGTAGCGAAGCAGGTGAAGGATGCCGGCAAGACACCGTTCGCGATGGCCTCCAAGCAGGCCTGGGTTCCGCTGATGACGGCGAATACGCTCTGGTCGCGCTATGCCGGGCCGGACATTACGAGCGGCTTCGCGAAAGGCACGGCCAAGTGGAACAGCCCGGAGATGGCCGCTGCGTTCGGGAAATATCAGGAATGGGTGAAGAAGGGCTATTTCCCGAAAGGCGAGCTCGGCTTCGAATACGCGGAGCAGCGCAACCAGCTCATCACCGGTCAGGCGGCGATGATGTACGACGGCTCATGGGCGAGCTCCGTCTTCAAGGATCCGAAGCAAGCCGGCGATATGGTTGGACAGGTCGGCTACTTCCCGATGCCTCCCGTAGACGGCGGCAAAGGAGATCAGACCGCAGTCAACGCCGGCTTCTCCAACGGTTACGGCTTCTCGGCAAACCTGAAGGACAACGAATTGAAAGCGGTTAAAGCGTTCATTGCGGCCCAATACAACGAGAAGATGCAGCTTCGCGGCGTCATTGAGGACAATGTCCTCCCGTCGATGAAGATTAAGCCGGACGGCGTCGATCCGCTGCTCAAGGAAATCATCGATGCCGGCAACAATGCGAAATCGACGTTCCCGGCATTCGACGCCCTTGTGCAGCCGGATGTCAACAGCGCGCTGTCCGACGGCATTCAGCAGCTGATCAGCGGCGTTTACGACGCGCAGAAGATGCTCGATAAAGTTCAGGAGGCCCAGGACAAAGCCAACAGAGCTGCGAAATAAGCAGCTCGGCTTGATACGGCGGCGCACCGGTACCGTCCTTCCGGGGACGGTATCGGCTTTCCGGCCGCTAATCTTGGACCTCGCGGGAGGGCTGTATCCTATGAACCGGACGATGCGTCATCCGCTGACGTTCGCTCTGCTGCTGCTGCCGACATTGGCGCTGTACGTCATTTTTTTCGTGTATCCAGTGCTTCAGTCGTTTTATTACGGCTTTACGTCCTGGGACGGCGTCTCGAAGGCGGCGTTCGTCGGCTTGGACAATTTCTCGGAGCTGGCCGCCGACCCGAAGTTCTGGAAGGCGTTCCTCAACAATATATGGCTGATTCTGTTCTCCTGCTGCGTCCAAGTGCCGCTGATCGTTACGTTCTCGCTGCTGATCGGAGGCGTGAAGCGCTGGCAGAGCTTTTATAAGACGGCCGTATTCGTCCCCTCCATCCTGTCGACGGCGGTCATCGGCATTTTGTGGAGCTTCATTTACGAACCGCAGGTCGGCCTCTTGAACCAGGCGCTGCAAGCGGTCGGCCTGCCTCCCGTGTATTGGCTGTCCGATCCGGACTGGGCGTTCGTCTCGATTCTGATCACGAACGGCTGGCAGTGGACCGGATTCTACATCGTTCTTGTGCTGGCGGCCATTCTCGCCATTCCGAAGGAGCTGAACGAGGCGGTGGCGATTGACGGCGCGTCCGGCTGGCAGAAGGCGCTGTACATTACGGTTCCGCTCATTCGCGGCATCATCATGGTCGTCATCCTGCTGTCGATTACAGGAGCGATGAAGGCGGCGGACATTATTCTCGTCATGACGAAGGGCGGACCGTTCGGCTCGACCGATGTGATGGCGACCTACATGATCAACCGCTCCTTCCAGCTGTTCCGATACGGATACGGGGCGGCCGTAGCGGTGCTCATTTTCGTCTTCACCTTACTCTTGACGGCTGTTTTCAAGCTATTGACAAGAGGCGGAGAAAGGATTGAATATTGATGCATACGGTACGCAAAAGCGTCGCGCACGTCGTGCTCATGATTTACGTCGGCATCGTGCTGTACCCGTTCCTGTTCGTGCTGTTCTCTTCGCTGAAAACCGATAATCAGGCGATCGCAAGCAATCCGTGGGGCTGGCCGAGCGTCATGACGTTCAACAATTACAAGCTGGCTTGGGTTAACGCGAAGATGAGCGTCTTCTTCCTCAACAGCGTGTATATCAGTCTCAGCGCATCGCTTGCTGCAGTGCTGCTCGGCGCGGCGGCTTCGTTCGCCTTGACGCGGATGCGCTTCGGGCGGATGAGCGCCGTCAGCGGCTTGTTCCTGGCGCTTGGGCTGTTCATTCCCGGCAACGCGCTCATCATTCCGATATACAGCCTGCTTGTAAAGATGAAGCTGTATAATACGCCGTTGGCGCTGATCCTGCCGTATATCGCCTTCGGACTGCCGCTGACGATCGTCATCGTCTCGGCGTTCATGCGCTCGCTTCCGTCGGAGGTTGAAGAAGCCGGCGTGATGGACGGGTTGAAACCGCTGGGACTGTTCGTAAGGGTCATTTTACCGATTACGGTTCCTGCGCTGGTTACCGTGTTTATCGTGAACTTTCTCGGCAATTGGAACGAGTTTCTGATGGCCAATTTTTATTTGAAATCGGAGAAGCTGCGGACGCTGCCGGTCGGCATGGTCGGCTTCCGCGACAGCTACAATACCAACTACGCGCAGCTGTCGGCCGGAATCGTTTACAGCGTAGCGCCGGTGCTCGTCCTTTACGCGGTACTGCAGGAAAAAATTATTGAAGGCGTTACGGCCGGCAGCGTCAAAGGCTGACGTCAATAAGGGGGAGGATTCGGATGACATTGCGCGAGAAGCTGTTCTTCGCCTTTATCGTCCTGATTATCAACCCTCTCTTTATGCTGGGCGGGGTTACGTTTTATCTGGCATCGGTGCTCATGGACGACAAATACGCCGAGCAGTCGGAGCTGACGCTGCAGGCGCTCAGCCGGAGCATCGAATACGCGCTGCAGGATCTGAACAACGTGTCGGACACCTGGATCGCGAATTATTATTTGCAAAGTATTCTTACGCCCGGACCATACACGGACAACGCGGCCAACGACCCGCTGAAGCTGCTGCTCGACGAGCGCAATTTCCGGCGCGTGCTGGTCAGCTATCCGGCGATTACGAACGCTCTGCTGTATGCGAACAACGGCAGTATCGTTCAGCTGCAAAGCCAAAACCGCTTCACGCCGCTGCCGTTCGATAAGCTGCAGCAGCATCCGCTCTATCCGGAGCTCGTCCGCAGAGACGGCATTCCGCTTTGGATCGGGCCTTACGAATATCCGGAGATGACCGGAGGCAATGCCGGCTTCACACAGATTCGTATCGTGAACGATCTGAACACGCTGGAGAGCCGCGGCGTCCTGTTCATTCAAGTGAAGCTGTCCAAGCTGGATGCCTTGTTCCGCGAGTTCGGCTATTCGGCGGGCGACCGGGACCGGAGGTTTTTCCTTGTCGGCCGGGAAGGGCTGATCTTGTCGGACAGCAAGCAGTCGCTGGACGGCACGATGCTGCCGAAGAGCGTCTATGCGCTGATCAGCGGGCCGGAGCCCTTCATTCATCTGAAGACGGAGCTGTTCGGGGAACAGAGCGTCGTCTCGTCGTATACGGTTGGATCGGACGGCTGGCGGCTCGTCTCGGCGACGACATGGAATTCGCTGTCCAAAGAGATGGTGATGATCGCCAAATGGGTGTTCGGGATTATGGCCGTTTGTCTGGCGTCCGCGCTCGTCTTTATCGTAATTTTCGTCAACCGGGTGGCACGCTCGATTGTTCGCATTCTTCGCGTAATGAAGAAGGTGGAGGCCGGCGATTTGCAGGTGCGGGTGAGCGAGCGGGGCAGCGACGAAATCGGTTTGCTGTCGCGCGGCTTCAACAGTCTGGTCGAACAAGTCGGCCGCCTGATCGACGAGGTGCGGATCGAGCAGCAGCGCCAGAAGCACGCCGAGCTGATGGTGCTGCAGGCGCAGATCAAGCCGCACTTCCTGTTCAATACGCTGGAGTCGATCAATGCGCTCGCGGTGCAGAACGAAGGCCGCAAGGTGAGTCAAATGGTCACCCGGCTCGGTCGCATGCTGCGCATCTCCATACAGCAGCGCGAGGAAATTACGCTCCGCGAAGAGCTCATGCACCTGCGGTATTATCTCGATATTCAATCGTTCCGCTTTGAGGATTTATTTTCGTATGAGCTCGATGTGCCGGAGGAGTGGATGGAATACGGTATATTGAAAATGACGCTGCAGCCCCTTGTCGAGAATTCCATTCAGCATGGCTTCGACGATTTGCCGCGTCAGGGACGGATCCGCGTCTACGCTGAGGATCTCGGCGGCGCACTCGCGATATTCATTGAGGACAACGGACGCGGCATCCCGCAGGATGCGCTGCTGCGGCTGCAGAACCCGCTCGCCGGCGGCGCCGACGTGCCGCCGCGCACGGGCCTCGGCATCCGCAACGTTGCGGACCGGCTCCGCATCGAGTATGGCAAGGAGTATGGGCTGTGCCTGTGCTCCTCGGAGCGGGGGACCGTCATTCGCTGCCTCGTTCCGAAACGCAAACCCGGAGGTGATCGGCATGATCAAGCTGATGCTGGTTGACGATGAAGCGAATATTTTGCGCAATCTGCAGACGGTGCTGCCGTGGAAGGAGCTCGGCGTCGAATGGCTCGGTACCGCCAGGAACGGTCGGGATGCGCTGGAGCTGGCGCTTGCCGAGACGCCGGACATCGTCATCAGCGATATTCGAATGCCGGTTATGGACGGCATCGCGTTCCTGCAGAAGCTGCGGGAACGCGGTTCGGAGGCGGAGATCATCCTGCTGACCGGTTATCCCGATTTTGAATATGCCCGCTCGGCGATTCAGCTGAAGGTGAAGGAATATGTCGTCAAGCCGATTGATTACGACGAGCTGCAAGCTGTCGTCGAGCAAACGGTGCGGACCATACGCGAGCGGCGCCGGCAGCGTTACCGCAGCGAGCAGCAATGGGGACGGGTGAAGCGCATCGCCTACGAGAAGCTGCTGCACGATGTCTTGACGGACATGGCTCATGTCGCGGCGGGGGAGCTGCAGATCGTCGGCCAGGAACCGGTGGAGGGGCGCATGTATGCGCTGCTGCTTGCCGATCTCGACGACTATATGCAGCGGTCGCTGCATTGGTCCGGAAGCGAACGCAAGCTGTGGAATTCAGCAGTCAAAAATGTGCTGCAGGAAGCACTGCTTCCAGTCGGACTCACGTACTGCGTGCCGCAAGTGCGGGAAGGCGAGTGGTGTGTGCTGGTGGAGCTCCGCTCGCAGCGGCCTGTCGCCGCCGACGAGATCCGGGGGTGGGCGGAAGCGCTGCAGGCCGCCGTCCGGGACAACGTCAGGCTGGACCTGTGCTTTTGCTATGAGACGAAGCCGATCGGTTTCGCGCAGCTTCCCGCCGCCTATCGGAGCGCACGTCAGCGGCTGATGCTGAACGAGCGCAGCCCCGCCGTCATGCAGAACGGCGAGCAGGCGGAGGGAGCCGGACCCGATCCGCTGGACCGCTCCTTCTGGGAATCCGTCGAGAGCTTGGTATCGGCCGTGAAAGAAGGCGACGCGAACAAGGCGCGCAGCCGGCTCTGTCGGTATGAGGAAGAAATGCAGCGGCTGATGAAGCGCTCCGGCACACTGGCGGAGCAGCTGCTGCATTTTACCGCACTGCATATGCTGCGCGAGCTGCGGGATGTATGCGCCATTACCGCGGAGGGGGAAGAGGCGGTTTGGCGTAAGCTGAAGGTGAGCCGGGGCGGCAAGGATGTGTTGGCGGTTGTGAAGGAGCTCGCGCGGGACGCCGTCCGGGCGGCGGAAGCGAAGACCAACGCAGAGCTATGGATGATTAAGGCGAAGGACTATATCGAACGGAGGCTTGCCGACGATTTCGGCATCGACGACTTGGCGGAATATTTGCAGATCAGCCCCAGCTATTTCAGTTTGAAGTTCAAGCAGGCGGTGGGCTCGACATTCCTTGAATATGTGACAAGGCTGCGCATGGAGCGGGCCCGGAAGCTGCTGTCCCGCGGAGACAAAAGCGTAGCGCAGGTCGGCAGGCTGGTCGGGTACGAGGAGCGGCGATATTTTACGAAGGTGTTTCATAAATATTTCGGGGTTTCGCCAAACGAATTCAAGGAATCGCTCACGAAAGGCGGGAATGCGCAGCGGGAATAAGGACGCGCGGGACTGGCTCTGCTTCGAGCCGCCGATTCCCGAACCTTATGCACGTATAATTAACCCAGCCGTCCGCAAACTATATCCAAATCAAAGTTGTGGATAGGGGGATGACAGTGGCACAACAAGCGCCTACTCCGCATGCGAGCATGGTGGAGGAAACCTTGTTCCAACTGCTGTGCGAAAATCCTAATCTCATCGTCAAATGGATTGTGTCGAAGAACCGTACATACGGCGTTTTTTATATCAATACGATCGTCGACCAGCACTTGCTGCAGCGGGACTTGCTCGGGCGGATCGCAACGCTTGAGGATCGGCCGTCGGCGGACGAGATGGCCGAACACTTTCCCGTCGGGGCGGTTAAGGAAGCGGAAGGACTGGAAGCGGTAGCCGAGCAGCTGCTGGCCGGGTGGGTTTATCTGGATGCCGGTCCGGAAGCGCCGGGCCTTCTGTTTTACTTGTACAAGCCTCAGCAGCGCAATTTAAGCAGGCCCGACATTGAAAGTCAGGTGCTCGGACCGCAGCTGGCGTTCACCGAAACGCTTACGACGAATATCGGATTGCTGCAGGGCTATGTAGCGGATCCGCAGCTGTGCCAGGAGCTTCATCAGGTCGGGGTCCGTACCCGTACGCAGGTGGCTTTGTTTTATATGAACGAGGTCACTGACGACGCGCTCGTCGATCGGCTGCGAAAGCGCCTGGGCAATTTGCAGATCGACGGGATTATCGACAGTGCGGTGCTCGCTCAGCTGCTTGACGATCATCCGTATTCCATTTTTCCACAAATGCTGCTGACGGAGCGGGTGGACCGGGTAGCCTTTTCCTTGCTGGAGGGCAAGCTGGTGCTGCTCGTCGCAGGCAGTCCGTTTGCCATCGTCTGTCCCGTCGTGTTCATGGATTTCTTCTCGTCGAGCGAGGATCATTTGGTCCGCTGGAATATGGCGACGTTCACCCGCATTCTTCGGCTGGCTGCAATGATCTTGTCGCTTGGCTTCACGCCGATGTATGTAGCGGCGCTGACGTTTCATTATGAAATCATTCCGTCCGCCATGGTGGTGCCGCTCGCGGAGTCGAGAACGCGCGTGCCGTTCCCGCCGCTGATGGAAGCTTTGTTCCTTGAGTTTACGATGGAGCTGCTGCGCGAGGCCGGCGCCCGGCTGCCGACCAAGGTCGGCCAGACAATCGGCATCGTAGGCGGTATCGTCATCGGCCAAGCCGCCGTACAGGCAGGCTTCACCAGCAATATTTTGATCATCATCGTGGCGCTGGGCGCGTTGTCTTCGTTTACTACACCTGTATATTTGATGGGCATCACGATCCGCATTGTCCGCTTCCCGTTAATTTTGCTCGCCGGTCTATTGGGCGGGCTCGGCTTGGTTGTAGGTATGAGCTTTATTGCGATCCATCTGCTTCGCCTGTCGAGTCTGGAACAGCCTTATCTGTATCCTGTGTATCCGCTTCGGCCGGCAAATTTCAAAGCCAGCGTCATCCGAATGCCATTTGCTTTCCTGCGCCGGAGGACGACCTTCATTCGAAGCGAAGACCAATATCGCTGGCAGAAGAAACCGCCCGAGCGGAAAAAAGACATCGACGAATAAGGGGGAGTCCGATGACCGGGCCGAATACGATGTCCGTTCCGGACCGCAAGTTTCAATTCAGCGCAAGCTTGATGTTCTTCGTCATCTTTGAAAACCAGGTGGGTGTCGGCATTCCCGGCTTTCAGCGCATCATTTTCCAGGAAGCCGGTCACGATGCCTGGCTTTGCGTGCTGTTGGCCGGTCTGTGGGCGCATGCTACCGTGTGGTGCATGAACAAAGTGCTAAGCCGGTATTCCCGTTCAAGCTTGTATGACATTCATCATGACGTGTACGGCCGCTGGGCGGGGGGCATGCTCAATATCGTCTATATCGGTTTTAACGCTTTTGCGGTTCTGGTCATTGTAAGAAATTATGTTGAGATGGTCCAAACCTGGCTGTTCCCGGACATGCCGACGTGGCTGCTGAGTGTCATTATGGCGGCTATGACCATTTACGGTGTGCTCGGCGGCGTGCGGGTCATTGTGGGAGTGGCGGTGCTTTCTTTTATTTTTACGATTTGGCTGATTCTGTTTATTTGGTTTCCTTTGCGCTATGCCGATTGGACGAAGCTGCTTCCGCTGCTTGAAGCGAACCCGGTTCAGCTTTGGAAAGGGACTGTTCAAATGTCATTCACGATAGCCGGGTTCGAAATTTTCTATATGCTCTATCCTTACATCAGCAAGCCTAAGGAAGCGTACCGTTACGTCCATTTCGGCATCATCGGCACGACAGCGCTCTATCTCATAGTGATGGTCGTTTCATTAGTTTATTTCAGCTCGGGTCAGCTGCTCCGGACGATCTGGGCGACATTTACGCTGTTTAAGATTGTTTTAATGCCGTTCCTGGAGCGGTTCGAGTATGTCGCCGTGAGCCTATGGCTGCTCATCGTGCTGCCGAATTTGATGCTGTATTCATGGGCGGCGTCCAAAGGCCTGAAGAAGGTGTTCGGCTGGAATCAGCGCAGCGTGCTGTACGCGATGTTTGCGGCAGTCGTAGCGGCTGCCATGCTGTTCAAGACAAGATTTCAGATCGACAAGCTGAATGACACCTTCGGTCAAATTTGTATGTGGATCGTCTTTGTATATCCTTGGGTACTGCTGCTGGCGGTCTGGATACGAAGCAAACGGAAAGACGGAGGAGGACGGGCATATGGCAACATGGAGACGACGGGGATTGCTGCTGCTTTTGCCGCTCCTGATAACGGTCCCGACAGGCTGTCTCCAGAATAGAGTATTGGAAGAGCTGGGCATGGTGGTCATCGCCGGCTACGATCCTGCCGGAGAAGACAATGTCCAAGGAACGGCGCTGCTCCATCAGATTGACCCCGGGGCCAAAGAACAGGTCATCGTCGTGGCGACAACAGCGGAGACGAGCAAAGGCATCCGCAACGAGCAAAACCGGGAAATGTCGAAACGGGTCGTGAGCGGTCAGCTGCGGGTCGTCACCTATAATGAGCAGTTGGCGCGCAAAGGCATCATGTCGCTGGTCGATACGCTCACTCGGGACGCCTCGATTTCCGATACCGTATACCTAACGGTCAGCCGGGGCAAAGCGGAAGATATTATCGCTCACCGGTATAGAGAAATATCGAATATCGGCACCTATCTGTACAAACTGATCAGGCAAAATATTCGCGGCGAGCAATTGATTTCGTGTACGCTGCATGATTTTCTTCAAATGGTATATTCGGAAGGTAAAGACCCGATGCTTCCGATTCTGAAGCGTACCGATGATCAGATCCGGGTCGACGCCATTGCCTTGTTTCGAGACGACCGTATGGTTGGAGACCTGGATATGGAGGAAGCGTTCGTATTGAAGCTGATCAGCGGGCGCTTCAAAGCCGGGGCGGTCGAAATGGCGCTGGACAGCGAGCCGCTGAAGAAAGCGGGAATCGAGCTGCCGCAGCCGGACTACAAGATCGTCGTTGAAAATATTCATAGCTCCAGTCATGTGAGGCTGAGCGAGCGGGAGACACCAACCTTTGAGATCCGTATCAGCCTGCAAGGACGCGTGCAAGAAACGTCCGCCGCCGGCGATATGAAGCTTAACGACAAAGAAGTCCTGCAAGTCATGGAAGATCAAATCTCGCAAAGAATGTCGGAGCGGGTGAAGCAGCTGGTGGACAAGACCAAACGGCTAAATTGCGATCCGATTGGGCTAGGCGAAGTGTATCGCGCCTCCGTACGGGGCTCGAACCTGACGAAGGAGCAGTGGCGGGATCTGTACCTGAAGGTTCAAATCAAAACGGACATTCGAACGACAATCATTCGTACCGGCGTAATGGACTGACGCTCTTGCGCGGGATCTGCCCGGTTTCGGTTGACCTGTCCCCGGAAACGGTGCCATAATCGTGATACTACGGCTTCACAGGGAGACAACGATTCATCATGGGTATCCGACGGTTGTCCGGCATTTACCGGCATACGAGAATCAGGAACAAGCTAATGGTGCTGATCGCTTTCATCGTTGCGCTATCGCTGGCGTTTACGATTATCGTTCAGCAGTATGCGTTCTCCATCTATGACGAGCAAATCTATGATAAGTCTTCGCAGGTGCTGAATTTGTCTTCCAAGGCTATTGAAACGGAGCTGAAGCGGCTCGAGCAGCTCTCGTATACGATCATGACCGACGAGCAAATTCAAGGCTGGATGACTTCATTGAAGGACGAGCCGTCGGATTACGAGAAGCTGATCATCCAGAAGCTCGTCAGCGACCGGCTGTTAAGCTATTCGGGCTCCGAACGGTACGTTTACTCCATTCAGATATTCGATCCGGACGGGAAACAGTATGATGCCGGCAACATCGTGCCGATCAACCCCGGCAAATTGCAGCAGATGATCAACACCGCCTCCGAGGCGAGCGGGGAGCACCGCTGGATGTATCCCGACAATCGCGACCCCGCGCTCATTGCGCTCAGGCAAATCCGATCGTTTCAAAACACGAACTTCGATCTGGAAGATTTGGGTACGCTCGTCATTCGCATAAATATCGATAAACTTGTCGGGGACATCGCGCCGGAGGAAGGCAGCTTGATGCTGGTGTCGGGAAGCAGTGTCATTTTCCCGAAATCGCCGCTCGCGGATCCGGAACGGCTGCCGGCATCGGTGCATGCGGGAAACGGTTATACGATTGTGGAACTGGATGAAGAGACGCTGTTTATTTCTCATATCCGATCACCCAACACCGGTTGGACGTATTTGCATATGACCCCGTTTGATTTGATCTTCGATCAGATCGTATTTATTAAACAATTGGTTGTGTTCGTCTTTATCGGGATTTTCGTCATTGTCATCCTGCTCGGAATCCGGTTCTCCTACAGTATCACCAGACCGATTGACGATTTGATCGGCCGGATGAAGCTGGCGGAGAAAGGGGATTTCGAGCAAGCGAATTTGCTGCCTGCACGGGAGCCGCCCTCGATGGACGAAATCGGTTTGCTGCAAAGAAATTTCCGTCTGATGATCGAACGCATCAACTTGCTGATTACGGAAAATTACGCGAACCGCTTATTGATTAAAGAGACGGAATTCAAAGCGCTGCAGGCGCAAATCAATCCGCATTTTTTGTACAATACGCTGGAATCGATTAACTGGATGGCGAAGGTAAACAAGCAGACCCAAATTGCGTCCATGGTGGAAGCGCTCGCTTTTCTGCTGCGCAATTCGATCGGCTTGAAAGAAAAAATTATCCCGCTGAGCCAGGAGCTAAGCATCGTTCGCAGCTACTTGACGATTCAGCAGTTCCGCTTCGAGGATCGCTTGCGGTTTCATCTGGATGTGCCCGAATCGCTGCTAAGCCGTCCGATACCGAAGCTGACGCTGCAGCCGCTTGTGGAAAATGCGATTCATTATGCGCTGGAGCCGACGATCGAGCCATGCGACATTACGATTCGCGGCTGGGAGACGTCCGAAGCCGTATGTTTGGCCGTTGAAGATACGGGCCCCGGGATGGAGCCGGATGTACTCGACAAGCTGCGCCGCGGAGAGCTGCAGACGAAAGGGACGGGAATCGGGCTGCTCAACATTGACGAAAGAATCAAGCTTGCGTTCGGCGATGCTTACGGCCTCAAGCTGGAGGAGGCTTCGGGGGAAGGCGCCCGCGTGATCATTATGCTGCCTAAGGAGACGGAGGAAATCATTCATGTTTCGAGTGATGCTGGTAGATGACGAGAGAATTATTTTGGAAGGAATATCTCAGCTTGTGGACTGGCATGCGCTCGGTACGGAGCTGGTAGCGACTGCCCGCAACGGCGTCGAGGCGTTCGAGCGTATCGGCGAGCATATGCCGGACATCGTCATCAGCGATATCCGGATGCCCGGGATGGACGGATTGGAGCTCGTGGCGCGCGCCTACGCGGCGTACCCGAACGTCCGCTTCGTGCTGCTGTCCGGCTTCGGCGAGTTCGATTATGCAAGCCGCGCAATGCAATATGGAGTGCGTCATTACCTGCTTAAGCCGACCAACGAGGAGAAGATCGGCGAAGCGCTGAAGGAGCTGGTCGCAGAGCTGGAGCAGGAGCGAAGCAAAGAGAGCTTTGTGCAAAATATGCGGGATGAGCTCAAAAAGATGATGCCGCATGTGAAAGAGCAATTTTTGAAGGAGTTCGTGACGAATAAGACGTACGGTAACCGGGACTGGGACTATTACCGGGGACTGTTTCGGCTGGAGCTCAACGACCGGGTGCGGCTGCTGCTGTTTCAATTGGAGGGGCGCTTTGAATTCGAGCATTTGTTCGCAATCAAGAATATCGCACAAGACTTGCTGGAGACGCCGCTGCTCAGTACGACGATCGGAGACCATGTGCTGCTCCTCCTGGAGGACGAGGCGGAGGGCGACTACGAGGCGCTGCTCGAACGAATTTATAAGATACGCGATACGTTTCAGGCGTATTACAAGCTTGATGTGACGATCGCGCTCAGCGACCCCGGCCATATAACGAAGGCGAGAAGCTTGTACAAAGAGACGCTGCAGCTGCTCGGCTACCGGTTTTATTTGGGCGAAGGCAGCTTGATCACAAGGAAGGATACCGGGGGAGGGCCGGCCCCTCAGGCCAAGGAGTTCGGGTTCGACGAAGAGCGGCTGACGATGGCGGTCAGATCGGGACATCGCGAGGAAGCGGCGGCGGCTTTAGAAGAATTGATAGGCGGGCTGAAGGATGCTCAATTGAGCATCGACGTGACGAAGTCGTACGTGATTCAACAGTTCGTCGCTCTTGTGCGTAATTGCGCTCCGGATGAAATGACCGATTACTACGGCAAGATTCCGCAAATCGTCGACTTGAGCACGCTGCAAGGGATTCAAACGTTTCTGAGCAATGTCGTCGATTCGTTAACGGAGCGGTTCTATGAACAAAATCGGGTGAAGCACAGCGCCATCGTCCGTAAGGTGCTCGACATTGTCGACGAGCAGCTGGGCAACTCCGGATTGTCCTTGAACTGGGTCGCGCACGAAATGCTGTATATGAACGCGGACTATTTGGGCAAATTATTCAAGAAAGAAACCGGCGAGAAGTTCTCCAATTACGTGACGAAGACGAGAATCCGCAAGGCGACGGAGATGATTGCCCAAGAGCCGGATATTAAAATATTCGAGCTGGCCGAAAGGCTCGGCTTCGGCGACAATCCGCAATATTTCAGCCAAGTGTTCAAGAAATATACGGGCTCGACGCCGTCGGAGTATATGAAATCTGCGGATATATCTGCTTTTTAAACATTTGCATCTGGTTTTTGCCTTCATCTTTATCTAGAAGAGCAGCATAATAGAATTGTAGATTAGCTCTTTATAGAGACAGGGGAGGAAACCAAGTGAAAAAAGTCATGTTTACCGTTCTTTCGGCAGCGTTGCTGCTGTCCGCTTGCGGCGGAGGAGCGGGCAATGGATCCAGTTCGAATACCGGCGGGGCGGCTGCTCCTGCTGCGGACGGCAAGAAAGAGCCTGTAACGATTCGTGTCGCCTGGTGGGGCGGACAAGCCCGCCATGACTATACGCTGAAGGTCATTGAGCTTTATCAGCAAAAGCACCCGAATGTGAAGATCGAAAGCGAGTACGCGGCGTTCGACGACTACTGGAAGAAGCTTGCGCCGCAAGCGGCTGCCAACGGTTTGCCTGACGTGTTCCAGATGGACATTTCGTATTTGAGCCAGTACGGCGGCAGAGGCCAGCTGGAGGATCTGGAGCCGTATACGAAGAACGGTACGATCAATGTTGCGGATATTAGCGAAAACAACTTGTCCGGCGGTAAAGTGGGCGGCAAGCTCGTGGCAATGAACGTCGGCTCCAACGCGCTGCAGGTTACCTACGACCCGCAAATGCTGAAGGATGCCGGTATCACGCTGAAGCAGGATTGGACGTTCGCCGATTGGGACGCGATTGGCGCCCAGCTGAAGGCGAAAGGAAAATTGCTGGCGTCGGATCTGCGTCATGACGTATACTTCCCGTACTACCTGAGAACCCAAGGCCAAAAGATGTATGCTGAAGACGGCGCTTCTCTCGGATATGCCGATGACAAGCCGTTTGTCGAGTTCTATACGATGTATAAGAAATGGTACGACGGCGGCTACCTGCTTCCGCTGGAAAAGCAAGCGCAGAAGAAAGGGACTCCGGAAGAGGACGAGGTTGCTCTCGGCAATGCGCTGACATCGAACGGCTGGTCGAACCAGTTCCTGCTCGTGAATACGGCAGCGAAGCGTCCGCTGGAAATCGCACCGGTTCCGAACTGGAATCAGAACAAGGCGCTGTTCCTGAAGCCGAGCATGTACCTCTCGATCGCCAAGTCGTCCAAGGTGAAGGAAGAAGCGGCGAAGTTCATCGACTTCTTCGTTAACGATATCGAAGCTAACAAGATTATTAAAGGCGAGCGCGGCGTTCCGGTATCGTCCAAAGTGAAGGAAGCGCTGATGCCGGATCTGACGCCGGAGCAGAAGAAAGTCTTCGAATACGTTGCTTGGGCTGAGAAGAACAGCTCGCAGATGGATCCGCCAAGCCCGGTCGGCGCAGTTGAGGTCGATAAGCTGCTTAAGGATACCGTCGAGCAAATTATTTACAAGAAGCTGACGGTTGAAGAAGGCGCGGCGAAGTTCCGTAAAGACGCGAACGCGATTCTGGCTAAAAATAAAAAGTAATAACAGCAGGCTACCGCCTTTACTGTGATCTTATGCACCCCACAGCATCATTGGTGAACCCGTTCGGGTGACCCGGCGAGGCTGCGGGGTGCATGTTTTTGCGGGTGCCGCCAAACGGACTTGCGAAAAAACACTGATTTTTCATTATTGAAATCGGATTTTTTAATTCCTTTTTCGACAAAGATAAAGGATAATAAGCTCATGAAAGCGCTTTAACAAATGGGTTATGAACTTAGGGAGGTTATACAGAGATGAGAAAAAAGGCAATGGCAACAATGCTTTCGGCTGTCGTGCTGCTCTCGGCATGCGGCACAGGCGGAAGCACTGGCTCGAGTGGAAGCGCTACCAGTTCCGGCACGGCTCCGGCCCCTGCAGCGGGCGAGACTGCGAAGAAAGAGCCGGTTACCCTTCGTGTAGCATGGTGGGGCGGCCAAGCGCGCCATGATTACACACTGAAGGTTATTGAGCTGTATCAGAAGAAAAATCCGCACGTCAAAATTGAAAGCGAATACGCGGCATTCGACGACTACTGGAAGAAGCTTGCGCCGCAGGCGGCGGCTAACGGATTGCCTGACGTGTTCCAAATGGACATTTCGTACTTGTCCCAATACGGCGGCAGAGGCCAGCTGGAGGACCTGGAGCCGTATACGAAGAAAGGTACGATCAACGTAGCGGATATTAGCGAAAACAACTTGTCCGGCGGCAAGGTGGACGGCAAGCTGGTCGCGATGAATATCGGCTCCAATGCGCTGACGGCAACGGTCGATCCGCAAATGCTGAAGGATGCCGGCGTGACGCTGAAGCAGGATTGGACATTCGCCGATCTGGAGGCGCTCGGCGCTCAAGCGAAGGCGAAGGGCAAGCTGCTGACTTCGGATCTGCGTCATGATGTATTCTTCCCGTATTATCTGAGATCGGTAGGCCAAAAGATGTACTCCGCAGACGGTACTTCGCTCGGGTATGCGGATGATAAGCCGTTTATCGATTTCTACACGATGTATAAGAAAATTTACGACGCCGGCTACCTGCTCCCGCTTGATAAGCTCGCGCAGAAGAAAGGCACGCCGGAGGAAGACGAAGTTGCTCTGGGCAATGCTTTCGCAACGTTTGCCTGGTCCAACCAGTTCATCGCTTTCAATACGGCGGCGAAGAGAACGCTGGAGATGCAGCCGATTCCGAGCTGGAGCCAGAACAAGGCGCTGTTCCTGAAGCCGAGCATGTTCCTTTCGGTTGCCAAGTCGTCCAAGGTGAAGGAAGAAGCGGCGAAGTTCATCGACTTCTTCGTCAACGATATCGAGGCTAACAAGATTATTAAAGGCGAGCGCGGCGTTCCGGTATCGTCCAAAGTGAAGGAAGCGCTGATGCCGGAATTGACGCCGGAGCAGAAGAAAGTGTTCGAGTACGTCGCTTGGGCTGAGAAGAACAGCTCGCCGATGGATCCTCCGAACCCGGTCGGCGCCGTCGAAGTCGACAAGCTCCTGAAGGATATCGCAGAACAAATTGCGTACAAGAAGCTGACGGTCGAAGAAGGCGCGGCGAAGTTCCGCAAGGACGCGAACGCGATTCTGGCCAAAAATAAAAAGTAAATGAACATTGCCGCACCCTCTGGAGCCTTCGTAACCGTGCTTCGGAGGGTGTTTTGTGTACCAGGCATAACCATTGTACAGATGCAGAATCTTGTCGACAAACCTCGGCTATTTAAACAAAATGAACGGTTTTTTGCCTTCAGGCTTGCTTCTCTGTTCTCTATAATGAAATCATAACAGATTAATGCATAGGGGTTGAACCAGATATGAATAAGCTCATTAATAACGACAATACAGTCGGGTATGTATTCGCCGCACCGTTCATCCTCGGCTTCTTGATCTTTACCTTGTATCCGATTTTCTCGTCGCTGTATTACTCGTTTACGGACTACAATTTGTTTGAAGCGCCGAGAATGATCGGGTTCGACAACTATGAGAAAATGTTCACGGCCGACGATAAGTTCTGGAAGTCGCTGCAAGTTACGTTCACGTACGTGTTCGCCAGCGTTCCGTTCCGCCTGATGTTTGCGCTGGCGGTAGCGATGCTGCTGAACAAAGCCATTTCCGGCATTGGCTTGTACCGTTCGTCGTACTACTTGCCGTCGCTGATCGGCGGCAGCGTAGCGGTCTCCATTATGTGGACGCAAGTGTTCGGCGATAAAGGCTTGCTCAACTCGGCTCTCGCCCTGATCGGCATCAACTCGACGACCTCTTGGATCGGCAGCCCGTCCACGGCGCTATGGACACTGATCGCTTTGTCGGTATGGCAGTTCGGCTCCTCGATGCTGATTTTCCTGGCCGGTCTCAAGAACATCCCTCAGTCCTACTATGAAGCGGCAAGCGTGGACGGTGCAGGCCGGGTGAGACAGTTCTTCAACATTACGCTTCCGCTGCTGAGTCCGATTATCCTGTTTAACTTGATTATGCAGACGATTTCCGCGTTCATGACGTTTACGCCTGCTTACATCATCTCCCGCGGCGAAGGCGGGCCGCTGGACAATACGCTGCTTTACTCGCTGTACTTGTACCGCAGAGCGTTCCAGTTCTACGAAATGGGTTATGCATCGGCAATGGCCTGGGTTATGCTCATTCTGATCGGCATTATCGCACTGATCTTGTTCCAGACGTCCAAGCTGTGGGTTCACTACGAATCGAAAGGAGATCGCTAATATGTCCAGATCCGTAAAATCTTTTTCCTATCATTTGCTGGTCGGCGGTCTCGCGCTGCTCATGATTTACCCGATCCTTTGGCTGATCGCCAGCTCGCTTAAGCCTAACAGTGAAATCTTCACAACAGCATACAGCTTAATCCCGAGCCGAATCGCCTGGGAAAACTATGTAAGCGGCTGGAAAGGCTTCGCCGGCAACTCGTTTGGGATCTTCTTCAAGAACTCGTTCATTATCGTAATCATCTCCACCATCGGTGCTGTTGCTTCGTCGGCGCTTGTCGCCTATGCGTTCGCCCGCATCCCGTTCATCGGCAAAGGCCTTTGGTTCGCGATGATGATGATGACGATGATGCTGCCGCACGACGTAACGATCATTCCTCAATACGTCATGTTCACGAAGCTGGGCTGGCTGTCTACATTCAAGCCGGTCATCGTACCGCAGTTTTTCGCCGTACCGTTCTTTATCTTCCTGATGATGCAGTTCATCCGGACGATTCCGATGGAGCTGGACGAGGCAGCGAAGATGGACGGCTGCAGCAAGTACGGTATCTTCTTTAAGGTTATCGTTCCGCTGATTACACCGGCGCTCATTACATCGACGATCTTTTCGTTCTACTGGAGATGGGAAGATTTCATTAACCCGCTGCTGTACCTGAACAAGCCGGAGCTGTACCCGGTATCGCTGGCCCTGAAGCTGTTCCTTGACGGCGAGTCGCTGAACAACTGGGGCGGTATGTTCGCGATGGCGACAGCGTCGCTCGTGCCGATCTTCATCGTGTTCTTTATCTTCCAGCGCTACATCGTTGAGGGGATCAGCACATCCGGTTTGAAAGGGTAACGTACATGCGAGAGGAGCAAGAGGAAGACATGCCTAAATTGGTATTTGACGACGAACAACTGATTTCGACGATAGATCGAGTAGTGGACCGTACGTTCCGCATGGATTTCAGCTGGGATTGGCCGGGGGGCGTAGCGTTCTACGGCGTCAGCGAGGCTTACGCGGCTACCGGTAAGGAGCAGTATTTGCACAAGCTGAAGGAATGGGTCGACGACAATATGGAGGACGGCCTGCCGAAGCTTTCGGTCAACGCCGTCTCCATCGGTCACGCGCTGCTGACGCTGTATGAAGTATACAAGGACGAAAAATATTTGGACACCGTCAAGGAAATGGCGGAGTTTTTGACGCATGAAGCCGAGCGGTTTGGAGACGGAATTTTCCAGCACACGGTGAATTCGGAGGCGTACAACTTCCCCGAGCAAGCTTGGGTCGACACGATGTTCATGGCCGGATATTTCTTGCTCCGCGTAGGTACGCTGCTCGGCAGAAACGATTATATCGAGGACGGTCTGCGGCAGTATCACGGGCATGAAAATCTGCTGCAGGATTCCGTAACGAACTTGTACTATCACGGCTGGGACAATATCGCCCAGAACAATATGTCCGCCATCCACTGGGCGCGCGGCAATTCGTGGGCGGCGCTCACGATGGCGCGGGCGCTCGATCTCGTCCCGGTGACGCATCCGTCGTTCATGCTCATTGACGGCTCGCTCCGCGATCAGCTGAGCGCTCTGGTCCGCCTGCAGGACGAATCGGGCCTGTGGCATACGATCGTCGACGATCCGACGTCGCCGCTCGAAACGTCCGGTTCGGCCGGGATCGCAACAGCGCTGCTGACGAGAGGCCGGTTGTACAACAAGTATATCCAGAAGTCCATCGACGGTATTCTGGCCCGTATTACGGCGGACGGTACCGTAACCGGCGTGTCCGCAGGCACAGCGGTGATGAACGATGCGGACGGCTACAAGGGCGTACCGGACAAGCGCATCCAAGGCTGGGGTCAGGGCCTCACGCTGACGTTCCTGGCGCAAGTGCTGAAGTCGCGGAGCAATTCGTTCGGCAACGGCTGTTAAGAAGGAAATATTCGTACTCGAAGCTACGCTGCCAATGGTAACATTGGCGGCTTTTTTTCATTTTGGTGATGTTAATTCCGGCAAGCAATAGGACCGTTCTGGCCGTTATAAGCTTCCGCTTCGCGGTGCACTGTACAGTGATCATTAAATCTTCGAAGGGGGTTACAGTTTATGGAAAAATCAATCGAACATGAAGCCTTTATCGGGAACGAATATCGAATAGAAGGCTGATTTTGGCAGGGGTGCTGCATATTAGAGCCCTCATATTCCGTTATTTTTGCTTCTTGGAGACATTTGGCATAAATAATAACGCCGTGAAAGTCGCTTAAGCAAGCGGAGGAAGGCAGCAGTTGCAGAAAAGAGAAGCCGGCAGTTACCGAAAAAATCCAGCCGTACCCGCAGCGGAGTAAACAAGCGATTTATCCCAGTATATCAATCACCGTTGAAGTACTTTGTCGGGCTGTCTGGTCGCCAACGAGGCTGTGGAGCTGCATTTCGAAAATCGCCGCAGCTGGGAATCAACATGGCATGCCGCTGGAGCTTCGTACGCAGCCGGTCCGACCTGAGCAGCAGTTTACTAGAACTGTTTTGAACGGGTTTGCACTTTATTGATCAGTTGCGCTCCGAGTCAATTTGTAAGGGGTTTCAAAAATATCTGATTTGCGGAAAGCCGGGGAGCACACATAATAAAAACTGCGCCGCTAGCGAGTCGACCCAACTAAAAACAATCTTTTGGAGGTGGAGGAGAATGAAGCAGACTGCCGTTTCCGGCGAAAACCGCAGCCAGGCCCTTGGAGCCGCCGTACTGCCCGGAGCAAGCATTCGCGCACGATTGCTGAAAGATAAATGGGTGTATCTGCTTTTAGCTCCGGGCCTGCTTTATTTTATTATTTTCAAATATGTGCCGATGTGGGGCGTCATGCTCGCATTCCAAAATTATTCGCCGTTTCTCGGCTTTTGGAAAAGCGAATGGGTCGGTTTGGAGCATTTCCGCGTATTTTTTACGAATCCCGAGTTTACGATGCTCTTGCGCAACACGCTGCTGCTTTCGTTTTACAATCTGCTCTTCTACTTTCCGGCGCCGATTATTTTGGCTCTGCTGTTAAACGAAGTCAGGCTGTCGCTGTATAAGCGAACGATTCAAACGCTGATTTACATCCCGCACTTTATTTCGATGGTCATCGTGGCCTCCTTGACGTACGTGTTTCTGACGACGGAAGGCGGACTGATCAACGAGATGCTCCAGAAGTATCTGGGGTTCAAGATCAATTTTCTCGGCAGTCCGGAATGGTTCCGTCCGATGATTATTTTGCAGACAATTTGGAAGGAATGCGGCTTCGGCACGATCATCTTCCTGGCGGCGCTGGCCGGGGTCGATACGGAGCAGTACGAGGCGGCCATTATGGACGGAGCGAACCGTTGGAAGCAGCTGTGGCACATTACGCTGCCGTCGATCCGCAGCACGATTATCATTTTGCTTATTTTGCGGATGGGGGACGTCCTCGATAACGGCTTTGAGCAAATTTATTTGCTGCTGAATCCGCTGAACCGGGAAAACGCCGAAGTGTTCGATACGTATGTGTACATGTTGGGCATTACACAGGGGGCGTTCAGCTACAGTACGGCTGTCGGGCTGTTCAAAGCGGTCGTCGGCGTCATTCTGGTGCTTGGTGCGAATAAGCTGGCGAAGAAGTTCGGCCACGAAGGTATTTATTAAGAAGGAGGGGTATCGATGTCTAAACGGTACAGAAGCGTATCGGGGACGATCTTCGACGCGGCGAACTATGTGTTTCTAGGCGTCGTGGGCATTGTGTCCGTGCTGCCGTTCCTATACGTAATCGCCGGCTCCTTCGCATCGGATGCGGAGCTGACGCAGCGCTCATTTTTCCTGATTCCACAGTCCTTTACGCTATCCGCTTACGAATTTATATTCTCGACGAATACGATTATCAATAGCATTTGGGTATCGCTGTATGTTACGGTCGTAGGTACGCTGTTCAATCTGTTCTTTACGGTAACGATGGCTTATGCGCTTTCCAAGCGCGGGCTGATGGGACGAAATTTCGTCCTGAATATGGTCATCTTCTCGATGCTGTTCGGGGGCGGGCTCATTCCTACGTATTTAGTCGTGCGGGAGCTCGGTATGCTGGATACGTATTGGGCGCTCATCATTCCGGGCGCAATCAGCGCGTTCAACCTGATTATCGTTAAAAACTTCTTCCAGGAGCTCCCGCCGGAGCTGGAGGAAGCAGCCAAAATCGACGGCTGCACCGAGCTGGGTCTGCTGTGGAAAATCGTTCTGCCGCTGTCGATGCCGGTGTTGGCGACGTTTACGCTATTTTACGCTGTCGGCCACTGGAACAATTTCTTCTCGGCGCTGCTCTACATCAACGATCCGTCGAAGTGGCCGCTGCAGGTTATGCTCAGACAGATCGTGCTGCTGTCACAGGCTGCCGCGGGCGACATGTCCTCGATGGACCCGGCGTTCGTCAAGCCGCCGGAGCAGTCGATCAAGATGGCGGTCATCTTGGTAGGCACCATTCCGATTTTGCTCGTCTATCCGTTCCTGCAAAAGCATTTTGCCAAAGGGGTCTTAATCGGCTCTGTCAAAGGGTAAACGGATTGCGATATATGCATTCATCCATTCATTCAAAAAGGGGAGGCAAGTCAACATGAAAAAAATGCTAACCAAATGGGTATCCGTCACGGTAATCGGGGTCGTATCGGTCACGTCGCTGGCAGCCTGCAGCGGCGGCAATAGTGCAGGCACGCCCGCCGCTGCGCCGTCGCAAGGCGGGACGGCTCAGCCGGCACAAGCCGAGAAGCCGCTTGACCTGACGATCATGCTGCCGATCTTTAAGACCAACTACCCGAAGGACGACGGCCCGGTTACAACGGAAATCGAGAAGAAGACGAATACGAATATTCATTTCGAATGGGTGCCGAATGCTTCATATACGGATAAATTCAACATTACGCTCGCTTCCGGCAAGCTGCCGCACATTCTTTACGTAGGCGACGTGAAAAATCCGAGCTTCGTCAATGCCGCCAAATCGGGAGCGTTCTGGGATATCGGCCCGTTCATCAAGGATTATCCGTCGCTCAGCCAAGCCAACCCGGTCATTATGAATAACTCGTCCATCGACGGGAAGAACTACGGCATCTATCGCGGGCGCGCACTGGGGCGAAACGGCATCAACTACCGCAAAGATTGGCTGGAAGCGGTAGGCCTGCAGGAGCCGAAGACGATCGATGACTTCTATAATATGCTGAAAGCGTTTAAGGAGAAAGATCCGGATAAGAACGGCAAGAACGATACGTACGGCATGGTGCTGGTCAAATGGACCGGTCAATGGGCGAGCGGCTTCGATACGATCAAGCTCTGGTTCGGAGCACCGAACAAATGGGGCGTAGTAGACGGCAAGCTGGTGCCGGAGCATCAGACGCCGGAATATTTGGAAGCGCTCAAGTTCATGAAGAAGCTGTATGACGAGAAGCTGATCAATCAGGATTTTGCCGTATACGATTCGGCGAAGTGGAACGATCCGGTCGTTAACGGCCAGGCCGGGGTTATCGTCGACGTAACCGACAACGCGGCACGTCTGGACGATAAAATTCATCAGCTGCTCGCCAAAGACGGTAAAGATCAACCGAATGTACACTTTGTCAGCAACATGATCGGCGTTACCGGCAAAAATGGGCTAAAGGCGCTTCCTACATCGGGCTTCGCCGGTATGCTCGCGATTCCGAAATCGACGGTGAAGACGGAAGCGGAGCTGAAGCGCGTGCTGAAATTCCTGGATCAAATGAATGAACCTGAACTGCAAACGCTCGCCGGATACGGTATCGAAGGCAAGCACTATACAAAAAACGGCGATGCTGTCGTGCCAAGCAAGGATACGGTTCTGCTCGAGTCCGAGGTGGAAGGGCTGAATCAGATGCTGCCGTACATTCCGGAGGACCGCGGCCTGAAGGTGAAGCAGACGCCGCTGCGCCAGCAGACGGCCAAGATTCAGAAGGAAGCGGAGCAGTATATCGTCGCCAACCCTGCGGAGCCGTTCATCTCCACCGTATATTCGCAGAAGGGACAGCAGCTGGACAATATTATCAACGATGCCCGCATCAAGTTTATTGTCGGCCAGATCGACGAAGCCGCCCTTCTGGCAGCGTTCGAAACGTGGAAAAAGTCCGGCGGGGACGATCTGGTGAAGGAGATGAACACGCTGTACGCAGCGTCGGGAAAGAAGTAATTGCCGCTTGATCGGATGTGTCGGAATCGTACCGGATAAAGTCGGAAGATTACACTTCCGCCCGGCTCCCCCGCATGATAAACTGGTGATTACAGCCTTCGCTGGATCAGTTGTAGAAACGGGGGAGGACGACACATGTTCGCACCAATCGTGAACGTACTGAATCGATGCCGCAAAGGGTTGTTGAACGGAAGCAAGGGTGCCTACGGCGGCAGCGCCAAGGGACGCTTCTACAGAATGAGCTTGGTCATGTTTTTCATCGTTTCCGGTGTTCCGGGACTTATTACGGGTGCGCTGCTGTACGGATTTGCCGGAGGGCGTGTAGAGAGCGAGCTGCTGCAGCTGCATTACCGGCAAATCGAGCAGCGTTCCCGCCATATCGACGATCAATTCAGCAATCTGGAGATGCTGCTGTCCCACTGGGCTTTCGATACGAAGTTCGACTACAGCTTGAACGGTCTCGATTTTGTCCGACGTTTCGACATCGCCGCGGACATGACGAAGACGCTGATTGCCATGGAAGGCTCCAATTCGCTGGTCAAGCGGGCGGAGCTGTATGTAGAGGGCAAACAGCCGGTACTGTTTCATCCGGAATATCTTGCGCTCGACGAACATACGGCAGCTTCCGTATATGAGCCGCTCGTCCGCGACCGCAATATCGCGTACTGGAAGCAGATGGCGTTCGATCCCGCATATCCGGAAAGAAAAGATTTGACCTTGGTGCATCATATTCCGGGAAGCAGTATGGAGCCGTTCGGTGTCCTGCTGTTCCGGTTCGATTCCGATAAAATTGCTAATTTGCTAAATACGATGATGCCGTACAGCGACGGGGAATCCTTCCTGCTGCAAAATACGGGGGATTTGTTCGTTTCTGCGTCGGGAAGCGCTTCCAACTCACCGCTTGTCCAAGCGCTGCGGGACAAGATCCAGGCGCTGGGGGCGCCGAAGGGATCGTTTTTCTACGATTGGAACGGACTTACTTACACTGTCTCTTACGGACAGCTGTCGCGCATTGCGGCGGACTGGACGTATGTGTCGGCATCTCCGATCACGAATATTACGTCACCGGTCATCCAATTATCGAAGCTGATCATCGCCATCAGCCTGATTGCGCTGCTGCTTGCCGCGTTCCTCTCATGGCTGGCTTCGCGGCGCATCTACTCGCCGGTAGGCCGTCTCGTCACGATGTTCGGGCAAGCAACCGGCGTGGACGGAAAGGAAGATGAGTTCGCGCTCATCGAGACGCAGTGGCAAAGGCTGCACAAAGAAAGCCACGAGCTCAGCCATAAGCTTGCGGAGCAGCTGCCTCACGTTAGGGACGGCTTCCTCCACCGGCTGCTGCACGGGTACTTATATTCCTATACGGAAGAAGACCTGCAGCGGCGAATGGATAGGTTTAACTGGGACGTGAAGGGGCGGCACTATGTTGTGCTGTTCGTTCAGCTGGTCGGGATCGCCAGCCCGGAGGGGAAGTTCCGGGACGGCGATGAAGGACTCGTCACGTTCGCTGCGGTGAATATGATGGAGGAGCTCGCTTCGCAGCATTTTGAGCAGTGCGGAACGATCAATTTCCACGACTTGACGGCGGGACTGCTGCTGATGGTGCCGGAAGACCGATCTTATGCGGAGGCGGTTCGGGCCTTCTACGACGAATTGGCCGTGTCCGTCAATCGAATTTTAAAGATGCGGGTGACGATGGCGGTCAGCCGTCCGTCGGCCCGGCTTACGGATGTGCCTCTCGCCTTCGAACGAACGAAGCAGGCGGTCGCTTACCGGACGGTTGCCAGCAGCAATCAGCTGATCGATATGGAGACGGTGCCGATCGAGGAGGAAACGGCGGTGCAGCTGCAGTATCCGTTCGCGCTGGAACGGGAGCTCGTACAAGCGCTGCGGCTCGGCTCGGCCGAAGAGGCTTCGAAGCTGCTGGATTTGTTTATGGAGGCGCTGTGCGGCGAAGGAGCGAAGGAATTCGACGTGCAGCAAGGGATGCTTCAGCTGTTCGGATCCGTCCAGCATGCGATACTCGTATCCGGCATTCACCCGAACCGGCTGTTCAAAGGGACGAACCCGTATGAACAGCTGTCCCAGCTCCGTGAGCCGCAGCTGATGTTGGAATGGTTTCGGGAGAAAGTCTTCACTCCTTATACGGCCGAGCTGGCCGGCCGCTCGGATGCGCAGGTCAAGCGCATGATCGAGCAGGCGATGCTGTACATTCAGGAGCATTATGCTTTGGACCTGTCCCTTGAGCAATGTGCCGAGCATGTCGGTATGAATCCGTTTTATTTGAGCAAATCGTTTAAGCAGGTTACAGGGAAAAATTTCATTGACTATTTGACGGAGCTGCGAATGGAGAAGGCGAAGGAGTTGCTGCGCGAGTCGGAGCTGAAGATTCAAGATGTAGCCGAAAGGGTCGGCTATCAGCACAGTTATTTTAACCGCATCTTCAAGAAGCTGGAAGGCATGACGCCGTCCCGCTACCGTGAACTGAGCAGAGACGGCTAAGCTTGGCTTGTGCGAACGATCGATAGGAGATGAGAATGGACATGGTAACGAATACGGGGATTCGGCTGCGCTGGCTTCAAGAGCATTCGGGAAGGCCGATCCCGCCGAATGAGGCGCACCTTTCGACGAAGGCGGGAGTCACTTGGGGCATCCCGTGGCGGGAGGGCGAGCTTAGCCGCGGGGAGCCGCTGCGCCTGACCGGTGCGGACGGCGAAACCAGCTGGCCGATGCAAAGCTGGCCGACCGCTTACTGGCCGGACGGCTCGGTCAAGTGGACGGCGCACGCGGCGGCGGTGCCCCTTCATCCGGCGGACGGATTTACGGTCCGTAAAGGGGAAGGCGCAGCCGTAACACATCAGGTGACCGTAACGGAGACGGACGATTCGATCACTTTGGATACGGGCGCGATCGCCTGCACATTCGGCAAGAAGGGAAGCCGCCTGATTCGCAGCATCGTCCGGCAAGGAATGGAGGTGTGCTCCGGAGGCGAGCTTGTTTGTCTCAGGACGGAAACGAACGAAATGTCCGGGCTGCTGATCAACAAAGAAGAGCGGTTCGTCAGCCGTATTCACCGCGCTGTTGTCGAACAAAGCGGACCGCTGCGGGCTGTCGTCAAGCTGGACGGCCGGCACCGCTCCGTAGCCGGATCAAGAGAATGGCTGCCGTTCTCCGTGCGCTTCTACGTGTATGCCGGATTGGATACGGTACGGCTTGTCCACACGTTTCATTACGACGGTAATCCGCATGAAGACCATATTCGAGGCATGGGCATCCGCTTTGCGGTTCCGATGAGGGGCGAACATTACAACCGGCATGTCCGCTTCGCCGGCGACAGCGGTTATTTCAGCGAATCGCCGAAGACGCTGCATACCCGCCGTACGAAAGGCAAATACCGCGAGCTGTTCGAGCGTCAGACGCAGGGCGAAACCGTTGTCCTCGATCCGGCGGAGGACGCTTACTTCCTCGGCCTGCTGGACGATTCGGCGACATGGGACAGCTTCAAGCTTGTGCAGGATTCGTCCGAGCATTACCGGCTTTGGAAGCGGACGAAGGAAGGCTGCAGCTGGGTCAAGGTGACGGACGGGCGGCGTGCCGGAGGCCTCGGCTATGTAGGCGGGGCAGGCGGCGGTCTGGCCGCAGGACTCAAGCACTTCTGGCGAAAGCATCCTGCCGGCATGGAAGCGCAGCGGACGACCCGGGACGAAGCCGAGCTGACGGTATGGCTGTGGTCGCCGGATGCGGCGCCGATGGACCTTCGTCATTACGATACGGAGACCCATGTGGAGTCGTCCTACGAGGGGGCGGAGGAGCTGCGCGCCACGCCTTACGGCATCGCCAATACAAGCGAGCTTACGCTGTGGTGCTTGGACAAGACGCCGAGCCCGGAGCTGCTGGAGCGGATGCGGGAGGAGACCGAGAGCCCGCCGCTGCTTGTCTGCGAGCCGGCTTATTATCACCGCGCAGGAGCGTTCGGCGTATGGAGCTTGCCGGACCGCAGCAGCGAAATGAAGCGGCTGCTGGAGAGCCGCCTGGACGGGATCATTTCTTTCTATCAGGACGAGGTGGAGCAGCGCAAATGGTACGGCTTCTGGGACTATGGCGATTTCATGCACAGCTATGATCCCGTCCGGCATGTGTGGAATTACGATTTAGGCGGATGCGCTTGGCAAAATACCGAGCTGGCGCCCAACATGTGGCTGTGGATCATGTTCCTGCGCTCCGGCCGGTCGGATATATTCCGCATGGCGGAGGCGATGACCCGGCACACCAGCGAAGTGGACGTTTATCACTTCGGCGAATACGCCGGACTCGGCTCCCGCCACAACGTTGTCCATTGGGGCTGCGGTTGTAAGGAAGCGCGCATCGGAATGGCCGGTCTGCACCGTTACTATTATTATTTGACGGCGGACGAGCGGATCGGGGACATCATGGACGAGGTCAAGGATTCGGACTTCACGACGGTGTCGCTCGATCCGATGCGGTCGTATTTCCCGAAGGATGAACATCCGACGCATATTCGGGTCGGTCCGGACTGGGCCGCCTTCAGCTCGAATTGGATGACCCGCTGGGAGCGCTACGAGGATACGAGCTACCGGGACAAAATGCTGACCGGGATCGATTGCATCAAACGTGCGAAATACCGGCTCATTTCCGGTCCGACCTACGGTTACGATCCGAAGACAGGTGTGCTGACGCCGATGGGCGACGACAACTGGGGACGGCATTTGGCGATTTGTATGGGCGGGCCGCAGGTATGGTTTGAACTGGCCGGCATGCTGAAGGACCCGGAATGGGAAGAGATGCTGGCGGAGTTCGGCGTGTATTACAATCAAACGCAGGAGGAGAAGGACCGGTTGACAAAGGGGGACATCAGCACGAGCAGCTTTGAGCATCCCGTTCTCAGTGCAGGAATAATGGCATACGGGGCGTACTACAAGCAAGATGCCGCAGCCGCAAGCCAATGTTGGTCCATCCTGCTCGCCAATCCGTTCGCGAAGGTTGATCTGCAGCAGGAGGCGGCGGTTGTCACGCATGTCGATACATTGCATGAAATCGACTGGATGAATACGAATGAAGCGGCACAATGGTCGCTGAATACGATTATCGCCCTTGGGCTCATTCCAGAGGCGCTGCCGGAGAACAGGCCATGACGATGCCGCACGACGATCAGCTTATCCCGCTGCACTGGCGGCTTGTATATGACAATCCGCTCCGATCGGCGGAAGATGTTCGCGGTTTCCGCATGGAAGGGGACGGAGCCGTCTCCTTTCCGCTCGGACGGATGAGGCTGGAGAGCACCCGGGATCCGAACGAAGGTCAAAGCGCGAATCTCGTCTATTGGTGTCCGTTCGATGGTCCCGAGGATGCGGCGATCTCGTGGGAATTTTGGCCGATTCGCGAGCCGGGGCTGGCCATTCTGTTCTTCAGCGCCCGCGGCAGGGGCGGCGAGGATGTGTTCGATCCGGCTCTGGCCGCTCGCAGCGGCATCTATGACGAGTATCACCACGGGGACATCAACGCGTTTCACGTTTCGTATTTTCGCCGCAGATGGCCGGAGGAGAGGCAGTTCCATACGTGTAATTTGCGCAAGAGCTACGGCTTTCATCTGGTTGCGCAAGGTGCCGATCCGATCCCCGGCACGGCGGATGCCGCGGGTCCGTACCGCATGCTGCTGGTAAAGCAAGGCGCTTTCGTCACATTCGCCGTAAACGGCATGGTACTGTTCCGCTGGCAGGATGACGGAACGACATATGGGCCGCTGCTTGGAGGAGGCAAAATCGGCTTCCGCCAGATGGCCCCGCTCATCGCCGAGTATGCCAATTTGAAGGTGTATGCGCCTTAAAATACAAAGAGAACCGGAGGCGCTGTCCGCTGCCGCCGGTTCACTTTGTTCCACATTTAGTTATCGAAACGAATAATACGATACTCATAACGGCCGACTTCGAGGCGGCCCTGTGCAACCGCTTCGCCGCTGATGGCGTCGACGCCTTCGCGCGGAAGCGTGACGCTGCCGCCGAGCCCGTCCATGTTGACGACGACCCAGACGTCGCCCGCATCTCCGCGTCTCGGAGCGACAATCGTGCCGCGCGTAACGTCCGAACGGACGGTGACGCCGGCTTCGTCGGCGTAGTGCAGGATGAGACGATGCAGCAGCAGCTCGCCTTCGTCGCCGCTCGGCAGCGAGCCGAGCATGACGATTTTGCCGCGGCCGTGACGCTTCTCGGTAATGAACGCCGCTCCGGGCGTTAGGCCGTTCTCAATCTTGCCGACAACTTCGGCTTCCCGCGGCTCGAACACCGAGCTCCACAGGGAGAGGCGAGCGCTCACGCCGAAGGCGGTGCCTTCCGAACCGGTGTCGTCCATCGGGAATGTGTAGAGCGTCTCCACCCCGGCCAGACGATCCAGCGCCCCGAGCCCGGCGTCCGTATGGATTTTGTGCTCCTCGGTGCGTCCGCCGCTCAGCGGGCCGACGACCCAGACGCCGCCGTTCTCCACGAGCTCCAGCGCGCGCTTCGTATAGGCTTCGGAGACGAAAGGAAGGAACGGCGTGAACAGCAGCTTGTAGCCGTCCAGCTCGGTGCCTTCGGGTACGACGTCGCGGTGTAAGCCGGTATTCAAGATCCGTTCGTAGAACGAAGTGACCAGCCCGCGGTGATTCAGCGACCGGTGAGGCTCCGTCTTCAGGAACGCCTTCGCTCGGTCGGAATACGTCATGGCGACTTCCGCTTGCAGCGGCCTGGTCGACGTGATCGTCGCTTCAATCGCTTTACGGGCTTCTTCCACCTCAAGGACGTTGCGGTAGCCGACGGTAGGCTTGCCCCAGGCGCTGAGCACCGAGCCGTGCGGCTGCTCGCAGCCGGCCCGCTGCTGACGCCAGAGCCAATAACAGAACGCTTCCGCGCCGAGCGCGTACGCGGCGACGGCCTCCGCTCTTAAGAAGCCGTTCGGATGCGGCTTCGCATAGCTCTCAAGGGAAGCGGCGTGCGAAGGACTCGTTTCCATAATCCAATAATCCCGGCCGCGCTTGAAATTACGCCACAGGTCATTATTGATCAAATAGTTCGGAACGAGATCGAAGGTTGCATAAGTATCGAAGGAAGCAAAATCCAGCTCCCGGAACAGCCGTTCATTGTCGACATGGAACGCGACGGAGCTGTTGTGCGTAATCGGCGCATCCGAGTAACGGCGAATGATCGCGGCCTGCTCGTCCGAGAACTCGGCGATCTTCTCAAACGAGAACTGCTGGTACATCGTACGCAGCGACGAGTTGTGCAGGAACGGTGCGGCGCCCGGCTGCGGCACTTGATCGAAGCTGCGGTAATCTTCGCTCCAAATGTACGCGCCCCACGCTTCGTTCAGCTTCCCGATCGTGCCGTAGCGCTGCTCCAGCCATTGGTGCCACTGGCCCAAGCAAGTGCTGCACATGCATTCCGCTACGTGCGCTTTAAACTCGTTGTCGATCTGCCAGCCGATGACGCCGGGCAGACGGCCGACCGCGCGGGCGATGTGCTCGGTAATAATCGCAGCTTTCTCGCGGAATACCGGATTGTTCGTGCAGGCGTGCTGGCGGGAGCCGTGTCCCATTACCTGCCCTTGTTCATTGACGTACATCCGCTCCGGATGGCCATGCGTGAACCAAATCGGAGGCGTTGGCGTCGGCGTACACATCACAACTTCGATGCCGTTCGCATGCAGCCGGCTTATGATGTCGACGAAGAAGCTCAGATCGATCTGGCCTTCGTTCGGTTCCATGCGGGACCAGGCGAACTCCCCGATCCGGACGACGTTAATGCCGGCCTCCTTCATCAACTCGATGTCCTGCGCCAGCACTTCTTCTTCCCAAAGCTCCGGATACCAGGCGGCTCCGTGGTACAGCTTGCTGCTCATCGTTGGTCACCTTCCTAAATCATATATGTTCTACTATACATCACATCGGGCCGCGGTTGAGGCTTATTCGGCGAAACAACGGTTTTTTTAACAAATTAATCGGAAAATTGCTTGGTCGGATTGAGCGGGTACCGTATAATTTTACATATCTTGTAGTTGTCAGTGAGAGGAGAATTCGACATGGCCAGCCATTTTAAGTTCGACTTCGGTGTGGGGACGGCGGAACAAGGATATACGAAAATCACGCCGCAGCACCGGTACGATGCTTCCGTCGGTTACGGGTTCAGCCAGGTGGACAAGGTGTACGCGAAAGAACGCAGCGAGGCGGCAGCGCTGAACCGCGATTTCTGCATTCCGCTCGACACCGCATTTTTAGTGGACGTTCCGGATGGGACGTACCGGGTGTCGGTACTGATCGGCGACGAAATTGCCGACACCGAGACGACGATCAAAGCCGGCGAAGGCAGGCTGATGGTGAACAAGCAGCGCACGTCACCGGGACATTATGTGCGCATTAGCTTTTCCGTGTGGGTAACGGGCGGACAATTGCGCTTGACGGTAACCGGACGGGCTCCGCGTCTCAATGCGGTGGAGATCGAGGCGGCGCCGCAGACGTGCACCATTTTCCTGGCGGGGGATTCGACGGTTACGGACCAGCCGGCCAGCGGCTATCCGTACGCCGGATGGGGGCAAATGCTGCCGATGTTCGTGAAGCAGGACGCAGCCGTGGCCAACTATGCGCTTTCCGGTCGAAGCTCCAAGAGCTTCATCAGCGAAGGCGTGCTGGATGAAATTTGGGGGCGGATCAAGCCGTACGATTATTTGCTCATCCAATTCGGCCACAACGATCAGAAGTTTGACGAGGAGCGGCATACCGATCCGTTCACGACGTACAAGGAAACGCTCAAAATTTACATCGATGGAGCACGGGAGCGGAAGGCGATACCGATCCTGGTTACGTCGGTACAGCGCCGTTTCTTCGAAGAGGATGGAACGCTGCGCGATACGCACGGCGACTATTTGACGGCGATGCGCGAGCTGGCTGCCGAGGAAGAGGTGCCGCTGATCGACTTGGCCGCAAGCAGCAAGACGCTGTTCGAGAAGCTCGGGCCGGAACGGACGAAAGATCTGTTCATGTGGCTCGCGCCGGGCGAGTTCATGAACTTCCCCGACGGGACCGAGGACAATACGCATTTCCAGCAGCAGGGCGGCATCGAAATCGCCAAGCTGGTGTACGAAGGGCTTAAGGAGCTGCGGCTGCAGCCGCTAATCCTGTATTTGCGCTAAGCGGCTTAGGAACAATCATACCCAAACACGAGGCTACCGCTTTATTTCGGCGGCGGCCTCGTGTTTTTTTGACTCAGCAGGGCCGGCCCCCGCGATTTATGGACAGGAGGAGGCATACTGCTGACGGTTGGAATCATTTGTCAATATACACTTTACAACCTAAATCCTGTACATCTCATGACTCGAAGTAAAGATTTGTGTACAGGCGGATGCCCGGAAATCGGCTTGATGCCTCGAATACTGCAGGTTTGCCGAACATCGGAATGCCGAATTGGTTGTTTTCGGTTCATTGTATGTAATGGGCCGGTCGGCATAATGAAAGGTGAGGCTGTTATGCAGCCGGCCCGAAAACGGTGAAGGAAAGGCGGTGATAGTTCGTTGAATAGCCGGATTTCAGATGTGCCGGACGATCGGCAGATTTCCGGTACGTCCGCAGGTTCTCTCGTGCAGTTCCAAAACTAAGAGGAGGAATGAATGATGAGGAACAAATTGACATGTAAAAAACGTTTGCCGATGCTTACTTCTCTCGCCCTCAGTACTGTCTTGATGGCTGGGCTGGTACCGGCTCATGCGGCTACAGTGTACAGTGACGATTTCAATGACGGCAATGCATCGGGTTGGACGGCATCGGGCGGCAGCTGGTCGGTTGTGCAGGACAACGGCGGTTACGCCTATTACCAATCGAGCACAAGCTCGGAGGGGCGCGCCACCTCCGGCAGCCAGAGCTGGAGCAATTATAGCGTTGAAGCGGAAGTGAATGTCAGCAATTTTAATGGCAGCCGGGTCATCGTAGCGGGCCGCTATAAAGACGGCAACAACTACTACGGGGCATCGCTCGATATTGCAAACGGAGGGACACTCGAGCTGAGAAGGAAAGTAAGCGGCTCCACAACAGTGCTGAAAAGCAAGTCCTTTGCCCTTGCGGCAAACACCGTGTATAAAGTTAAGCTGGAAATGAACGGCACGACGATCAACATGTATGTGAACAGCGTACTGCAGCTCACTGCAACGGACAGCTCTATATCCAGCGGCGCGATCGGGCTGATCGGCTGGAAGGCGGCCGCCAAGTTTGATAACGTTATGGTTTCGGATTTGACATCGCCATCGCCGGATCCGAATCCGGACCCTGATCCAGAGCCGGATCCAGATCCGGATCCAAATCCGGCTCCAAATCCGAATCCAACGCCGACACCGACTTCCGTGCTTTATGTAGCGCCAAACGGATCGGCTTCCAATAGCGGTACCTTAGATTCGCCTATCACTCTGGAAGCGGCCATTACCCGAATTGCGGCGGGCGGAGCGATTTACATGCGAGGGGGCACCTATTCGTATGCCGACGCAGTGACGGTAGCGCGCGGTAACAACGGTACGTCCTCTGCAATGAAGCAAATATTGGCGTACGGCGCCGAGAAGCCGATACTGGACTTCTCCTCGCAGCCCTATAATGCAGCCGATGTATCCGCGAATGCCAGAGGCTTGCAGCTAAACGGCAACTATTGGGTTGTCAAAGGATTGGAGATCAAAGGGGCAGCGGATAATGGCGTATTCGTTTCCGGCAACTACAACCGGGTCGAGAATCTGGACGTGCATCATAACAGAGACTCGGGAGTTCAGATCAGCCGGTATGCTTCCTCTGCTACTAAGGCGGAATGGCCTAGCTATAATGAAATTGTAAACGTATATTCGCATGACAATTTCGATCCGGATAACGGGGAAGACGCCGACGGTTTCGCCATTAAACTCACTGTAGGCCCCGGGAATATCATTGACGGCTGTATCGCCGCTTACAATACGGATGACGGCTGGGATTTGTATACCAAATCCGATACGGGAGCGATCTCACCGGTGACCATTAAAAACAGCGTCGCCCATCATAACGGCCAAACGTCCAGCGGACAGTCCACCAGCAATAGTGACGGCAACGGCTTTAAGCTTGGCGGGGAGAAAATTAGCGTGAATCACATCGTCGTCAATTCCGTCGCCTACATGAACAAGAAGCATGGCTTTACGTACAATAGCAATCCCGGCTCCATCCAGATGACGAACAACACTTCCTATGCGAATGGGCAAAGCAACTTTGCTTTCGATACGGGAACGCATCAGTTCACGAATAACTTGTCTTATAAAGGCTCATCCAGCGATAAGACCAGCGGCACCGATGTATCGAGTACGAACGTTTGGTGGAAAAACAATGCCAGCACGAATGCCAAAGGACTGTCGGCGAGCGATGCCGACTTTGTCAGCCTCACTCCGGCTTTGACTCGGAATGCGAACGGCTCTCCGAATCTTGGCAGCTTCCTGAAGCTTGCAACCGGAAGCGATCTGAAGGGCGCGGGTACGCCTGCCGGCACGGATATCGGTTATATTCAAAAATAAGCGGGAGGGGCATGGATGAAAATCAAAGCCAAAAGAAGCTTCGCGTTCTTATCGTCCTTAGTGCTTGCCGCCTCCCTCTTGGTGGGGGCTTTCCCTGCAAGCGCAGCCAGCTTGTACAATGACGACTTTAACGACGGCAACGCTTCGGGATGGACGACGAATAACGGCAGCTGGTCGGTAGTTCAGGAAAACGGAAATTATGTATATTTCCAGTCGAGCACCAGCAGCGAGGGACGCGCCTCTTCGGGAAATCAGGCCTGGACGGATTATGCCGTGGAAGCTGACGTCAATGTGTCCAATTTTAACGGGAGCAGGGCGGTCGTCGCGGGACGATACAAGGACGGCAATAACTATTACGGCGCATCGCTCGACATCGCAAACGGCGGCACGCTGGAGCTTCGCAAAAAGGTAAGCGGCTCCACGACAGTGCTGGCAAGCAAGCCGTTCGGGCTGGCAGCCAATACGACGTATAAAGTGAAGCTCGAGTTGAACGGCGCTTCACTGAACATGTACGTCAACGATACGCTGCAGCTGTCCGCGTCGGACAGCGCGCTTGCCAGCGGCGCCATAGGACTTATTGGCTGGAAAGCAGCCGTCAAGTTCGACAATATCGCCGTATCCGATTTAACGGGAACCAATCCGACGCCAACACCGACGCCAACACCAACGCCAACACCAACGCCAACACCAACGCCAACACCAACGCCATCACCGGACGGTACTGCTGCCGTCTATAACTTGACCGGTTTCTCGGCTGGCAATACAGGCGGAGGCGAAGTGGCCGAGACGGATTCGGCCCGCTACAGGAAAGTATATAATGCAACAGACCTGGCCGCGGCGCTGAAGAAAGGGTCCGGCGTAAAGGTCATTGAGATCATGAACGATTTGAATCTCGGCTGGAATGAAATTCCTGCCGCAGCTCAAACCTCGCCTTTCTCCATGGCGAACGCTCCGCTCACCCACCCGGTGCTCTTGAAGAGCGGCGTCAGCAAAGTGTATATCGACAGCTTTAACGGTTTGACGATCTTCTCGGCGAACGGAGCCAAGATCAAGCACGCCGGCTTTATTATCAAATACAGCTCGAACATTATCATCCGCAATGTGGAGTTTGACGAGCTGTGGGAATGGGACGAAGCGACCAAAGGCGATTATGACAAAAACGATTGGGACTACATCACGATAGAAGGTGCCAGCAGCAAAGTATGGATCGACCACTGTACGTTCAATAAAGCTTACGACGGGCTGGTGGACGTGAAAAAAGGAAGCAGCGGCGTTACGATCTCCTGGTCCACCTTCAAAGGGGACGACAGAAGCGCGAACAGCTTTGTCACCCAGCAAATGAACGCGATGGAAGCGAACAAAACCGCATATCCGATGTATAACTATTTGCGCACTCTGCTTAGCAAAGAGGACATTATTGCTATTGCTTCAAGCCAGAAGAAGGGGCATCTCGTCGGATCGACCGAGTTCGCTTCCGATAACCCGAACCTGCAGCTGACCTTGCATCATAATTATTACAAAGACATTCAAGACCGGATGCCTCGTCTCCGCGGAGGTAATGCTCACGCATACAACATCGTTATGGATGCGGCCGACGCTCGTGCCGCCGGCAAGAAAATAACGGCAGCCATGGCGACAGCCATCTCCGGCAAAGGCTATCATTTCGGTGTGACGAGCAATGGAGCAATCTCCACCGAGAGCGGAGCCGTGCTTCTCGAGAAATCGCATCTCATCGATGTCGTATACCCGGTCCGCAACAACCAAACCGATCCGAGTGACGCGTCCTACACAGGAAAAATCCGCGCATTGGATACGATGTACTCGCTGGACGGGTCCGCCTTCAGAGGCGACAGCGAGACGGCGGGCAGCCCTCTTGCGCCGGTGCCGGCGGCGCCCAAAGCGTTCTCCTGGAACGGCTTCACTTCACTGCCGTACACTTACTCCGCAGATGATCCGTCCACATTGAAAGCGAGGTTGACGGGGGCGGAAGGCGCCGGAGCCGGGAAGCTGGCATGGTCGAAGAGCAATTGGCTGAAAACGAACTATTAATCTTTAGGCAGTGCGATCATGAGGCCGTCCCTAAAGCCGTATGGCTGGGGGGCGGCCTTGTCATTTGTCGGGGCAGCACCTTGGCCAATCATTTTCGCTATTCGTAATGACATCCAAGCGGTGACGCAACCTTCTATATCATCGGACCGTCAGGATCAGAAAGAATAGGCGAAGTACGAACAAGGCGGAGAGGAGTACAGCAATGGAGAGTTATTGGAATCACAATACCGCTTTTCATAAAGAGCTAGTGGCGGATGCAAAGACACGAGGAGGGCGGGTTCTTGACATCGGCTGCGGCGACGGTCTATTGCTTCAACGCTTGGCACCCTACGCTGAGCAGGTCGTCGGTATTGACCCGGATGAGCAAATGGTTGAACGGGCAAGGACTCGATTAGCTTCGATCCCCAATGTGAAGATCATTAGCGGCGACTTCCTTGCCATGCCAGCCCCATCCCAAAAGGAGTTATTTTCGACAGTTATTTGCGTTGCAGCTTTACATCATATGGAATTGAGAACCGCACTGTTAAAGATGCGACAAGTTCTCGCACCTGGCGGCAGGCTCCTGATCGTCGGTTTAGCGGCTGACAAATCGTTCTTGGATTATTTCATCTCGGGGCTTCTTGTTCTCCCAGTCCGTATCATGGATCGACTTCATGGCGGGATGCAAGATATCGGTGTTCGGATTGCCGAGCCCAAAGATTCTTTCCGCGAGATTCGCCTAGCGTCACGCGAAATACTTCCGGGGGCGGCTATCCGCCGCCGTTTCTACTATAGATATGTTTTGACCTGGAACAAACCGATCATAGACAGCAGCCAGAGCGGATCGTTGTGTCCGAAACGAGTACATGATGGATAAGTCCTAATGACTAATCTCAAATATCATCAAGGCAACCTCAACAACAATCAGTATCACGATGATCCATTCTACAAACAATCCTCGAATCGAATGGCTGATCGTAAAAAAGCTCTCTTTAATGTTATATAAAATTTCCGTTTTGCTCTTTAAGATCTGATACCGGTCATTCAATTCGAAGAACTCCACCATCTTATCGTAAAATTCGCCGGCTGTGCTGTTGAGCCATGTGATATCCGGTTTATCCAAAATCATGATGTAGGCGATCGTATTATACTCGTGCCGTACGATTTTGGCTGTCGTACTGGCCAGCTCCTTGTTCCCGATTTTCATTTTGCCTTTTTCCAGCCGGTCGATCATGGTTTCGAGCTTATCTAAAATTTTGCCGAGCTGCTCCTCCGTTTTCTCGAGGGCTACCGATTTTGCGATCACCGTAGATATCAATTCGGGGTAAAAAATCTCAAAATCGGGTACGATGACGTATTCGTCGGTATATTCGATGCAGTCGGCTTCACCAATGCGAAGGCTGTAGTCGTCCGAATAATTGTAGGCGTTCTGGATATCGATTTCCGGCTCGAAGGAATGGATGTATTTGAAAAATTCGGTGATCTCGCGGGCATGGGAGTGATTGATAAACACAATACTGCCAAAAGAAAACACAAGCACCTTTTGGGATTCATCCACATTTTTCTGTAAAATAAAGTTTAGAATATCGCCTTGCAGAATTAACGGCTCTTCCCACGTAAATCTTTTGGGAATGCCGCAGTGGATGGCAATCTTGTTCAGATCGATTTCATTGGTAATCGCAAAAGCTTTGAAAGTAATTTCGTTCATGGTCATCTCCGGCTGTTTTTTTATTAAGCTGATACAATGTATTCTTTCCCAAAAATGCTTATGCACTAACGCTTCATATGTGCTGTATGCGGATTATTCTTGGGACGGGTTATTTTCGTGATTCGCCGGGAAATTAAAGAAGCAGCCTTTTCGGGTATCGATCTGGCATTAAAATAGAATTTGATTGGAAGATTCATGCGAAAGCGAAAGTGCAGGCACCTTTGCCGCGAGAAAGGGCAGCTATGGACGCTTTACCTTCAAATGCCTGCATTGTCGCAGTAATTAAAATCAGGCAAGCCAGCTGCTAGGGTGATTCCTGTATGTATGCGGGCTTTTATGGCTAACCGCTTGTCTAGCTAACCATTTCAAGCAAATCCATCAAACAACCTGGTATGCCTTGTGGCTATAAAGGTTTCCGAAACCGTTATTTGGATCGAGACGGGATCTCTTACAAATTTAGCGGAATTTGGGGGCTTTATTTTCCAGAAATCGGGGGAAATCAAGCCGAATTTCATCAATTGACATTCGATAGCGCCACCAAAATCCGCTATATTGAATGAAAAGTGCGAAAGCGGTAAAATTAGGCCCTCTAAATCCGTTATCGAATTGCATCAGCACGCCAAGCCCCCGTATGCCCGGAGGTCCAGATTCCAGTAGAAGTATAGTATCAGACATATTATTGATTTACATAAGAGAGCCGAGGGAGGCTCTACGGAGTACGCTGTCGGTTAAGGGCGCTATTGACTTAGAGTGCGCTCTAAGATGTAAACTTGCGCTATGGACAAATATTTATGCATTCAAGACATTTCCAACCTTACCGGCATCACGGCCTACACCTTGCGTTACTACGAGAAAAACGGTCTGATTCATGCGATTGAGAGAGGCTCGAACGGCCGCCGCCAATATTCTGCAAATGATCTGGCATGGATTCGTTTTTTGATAAGGCTTCGAACGACAGGAATGACCATTCGACAAATGCAACAGATCGCGGACTTGAGAAGACAAGGGCCCGCTACGACGAAAGAAAGGAGAATGCTGCTGGAAGCCCATAAGAATAAGTTAGCGGAACAAATCGAGAGGCTGCAAGAACACTATGAAGCTATCAACGAAAAAATCGAGACCTACCGTCAATGGGAAGATGGAACATCTACAACTGGAGGTAACTGAGCAATGAACTCATCATATGAGAATGGAAAAAAGCTGTTTCAAGAAACGGATGAAGCAGGAATTCAGGGAGTCATTACTGGGTTAAGTGACGTATCCCCTCACATCAGCAGATACATCATTGAATGTTTCGGGCAGCTGTTCAGTCGCCCCGTATTAACCTATCAACAAAGAGAAACGGTAGTAATCTCTGCGTTAATTTCATTAGGTGATACGCCCAATCAACTCAAATGGCACATGAACTTCGGCCTAAAGGTTGGAATTACACCGAACGAAATCATAGAAATGGCCACCCACTGTATTCCGTTTTGCGGCTTTCCTCGTGTTTTAAATGCCGTCGGTGTTGCGAAACAGCTTTTTGCGGAACAAAATATCGAAGCTCACATCGAGGACGAGCTATTGCATCATGTTGAAGAAAGACGCCAAAGAGGCTTGGCAAAGCTTCGGGAAATCGACGGAGAGCATGGCGAAGCGGTTGCTGATTCACTTGCCGATATTGCTCCGCTATTGGCTGAACAAATCATCGATTTTACATTCGGTGAAATATACAGCCGGCCAGGATTAAGTGCTAAACAACGTCAACTCGTAACACTAGGAGCCTTAACGGCTCAAGGGGGCTGCGAGCCTCAGCTGCACGTACATCTCCATGCTGCCGTCCGCGCAGGTTTAACGAGAGAAGAAGCGATAGAGGCATTATTGCAATGCTCGCCATACACGGGCTTTCCTAAAGTGTTGAACGCCATAAAAGTTGCGAAAGAGATCTTCGTAACCCATTAATTCTAACGTGAATGTTAGGTTTGATTGAATAGCACCCAGCTGGTGATCGGGGATAGAACTTCACCCGGTTTATGCTGAAATGTCAGTTAGAAAACGACTTGTCATTATCCCAATTATGGTGGTGTATCCTGTGGGAACTTGGGGATATGGGATCTTTGAAGATGATTTTACGCTGGATATACAAGACTATTATAGACAGTTCAGAAAAGAGGAAATTCCCGTAAAACAAATTGAAGCCAGGATCTGTAGAATATATTCCGATATAATCAATGATACTGATCTTGAACCTTTATTTTATATAGGTCTGGCTGCTACAATGATTATGTTTGGGGAATTAACTGACAGCATAAAAGCTAACGCAATTAGGCATATTGATCAAGGAAATGGATTAGAGCTATGGAGAGAAGCAGGACTTATTCCGTTGTTAAGAAGAAAGTTGGCTCTAAATCACTTTAAGAAGAAGTTGCTGAAAGCAACATGCATACTGGATACAGGTACAATTGATGAAGAAGATCTTATGGAAGACAGATTTGATCCGCAGAATCAACGTTATTTTGTTTATGAAATCACTTTTTCTTCCGGTAAAAAACTAATTGGCAATACAGCGCATAAGGAACAAAGAGCTATGTATTTTGAACAAAATCCATTGAAATAGCATTGCTTTGAACATCCGATTGCTCTTACGAAGAACATCAGTTCAAAGTTCTAGCTCTGCAATATGCCGAAAAAGCGGTATTCCTGACGACGTCCGGAGTGCCGCTCTTTTTGTTTCTATAAATATAGCTCCACAAGATACTTAGCCAAGATCAGGGGAAAAATAAAGCTGCAGCAGCGGTTCCTTAAGAACTTACGTTAGAACAAACCGGGGGGCCAGAACGACCGGCTGCATTTCATTTTAATAAGGGGCAGGAAAATTTGAATTATATCGTGAATATTTCCATAATACGTATTGTTTTGATAATTGAGCCGATTGAGAAGCAAATTCGCTGAAAAATCGATATACCAAGATTTTGGCGCGAAGAAGAGGAACATGTCTTCTCGGTGGGCGGTTACCGAGACCGGGGGGACATAGCCGGTCATTCTAAACATCCAAGCGCGAAGCGAGGCGTCAGGCGATGTTCAAACGGTGGAGAGCCAGCTTCAAAATCAAGCTGATGCTCGGCATTTCGGCGATCATCTTGTTTACGTTCTGCATAACCGGAGTCGTATCGTACCGAACGCACTTGCAGCTGTTCGAGGAAGAAGTGAGCGAGCAGTACCGGCGCTCGAACGAGCAGGCGATGGCACAGTTTGAGCTGCGCGTGAAGGAGCTGTACCGGATATCTAATTTCATCGTATTCAATCAGACGATTGAAGAGATTGTGACGAAGCTAGCTAGCGCGGACCATGTGCCTGCTGCGGAGAGATATTTTGAACAGGACCGCATCTTGACTGAGCTTCGGCAAATCAAGTTCGACGCACCGCAGGTGCTGTCCATGTACTTGTTCGACTTGAACGGAACGAATTATTACAACGGACTTATGCGGGAATCCGTGGAGCGAATCGGCGACGACACGTTCCGGGAAATTCGCGATAAAGTGAAGGCGTCCAACGGCGAAATGGTATGGATGAGGAAGCGGCTCGAGAGCGCCATCGAGAAGTCCGGCTACCGCGAAGTGACGATCGCTGCCCGCTGGATGCATAACAATACGCTGGGGATGTACGGGTTGTTGGTGATGGTGATCGATCAGGATTTCATGACCCGATCGTTCCGGGAGATTACTAGAGACGGGCACGGGGTGGTGTATTTGTTCGATCGCCACTCCTCCCTGTTATACACAAGCGATACGGATGTGCCGCTAACGAACGAACGGCTGCTGGCGGTACGGGACGGGACCAGAGCTACAATCGACGGGACGGGATATTATTATGCGAGGAACGATTCGAAGGAAATTGATTTCGTCCTGGTCAGCCGGATGTCGATGGCCCGTTTTCTGGAAAAGAGCCAGCTCATTCTCCGCATCAGCGTGATTTCGGGAGCGGTCAGTATCGCGCTCAGCGCTTTGCTCATCTTCCTGCTCAGCCAGCGCCTGCTGCGGCCGCTGCGGGAGCTGGTGCAGGCGATGAGAACGATGCGGGGCGGCAAGTTTGATACCCGGATCAAGCCGCGGTCAAGCGACGAGCTCGGATTTATCGCGGACAGCTTCAACTCGATGGCTTCGAATGTAAGCGCTCTGATTAACGAAGTGTATCTCCGCCAAATCAGTGAGCGGGAGGCCGAGCTGAAGGCGCTGCAGGCGCAGCTCAATCCGCACTTCCTATACAACACGCTGAACGGGCTGTACTGGAAGCTGTATTTGCAGAACGACCGGGAAACGGCAAGTCTTGTATCGTCGCTGTCCAGCCTGCTGAAATATTCGCTGGAGCGTGTCCGGAAGCGGACGACGCTGGCGGAGGAAATGAAGCAAATCCGAAACTACCTGCATGTACAGGAAGCGTTTGTGGAAAATAGCTTCGAGGCAGTGATCGAGATGGATGACGAGGTCGCGGAATGCACCTCGCTTCGTCTGATCCTGCAGCCCATCGTAGAGAATGTGTTCGTTCACGCGTTCCGCGAGCAGGAAACGCCCAAGCGGCTTACCATTCGGGCTTACCGGTCGGAATCGTATTTGAAAATCGAAATCGCGGACAATGGAAACGGCATGACACCGGAACAATTGAGCCGTGTTCTTGCCGAGGAGCCCGCCGGAGAACGAGCGCCGCTCGGCGTCCGCAGCGTGATGCGCCGCATCGACCTTACCTATGGGCCGCCATATCGGCTGGAGCTGGTTAGTGCTGCAGGTCAAGGAACGACGGTCCATTTGTATTTGCCGTTCGAGAAGGCGGAAGCGGACAAGGAGGCAAGCGCATGAACGGAACGCTGCTGATCGTCGAGGACCAATCGTATTTCCGCAAGGGTATTCGCAAAATGATCGAGGACCATCCCATCGGCTGGACCGTCGTCGGAGAAGCGGAGAATGGCAAGGAGGCGCTGGAGCTTATTCATCACAGGCGGCCGGATCTCATTCTTACCGACATCAGAATGCCGGCGATGGACGGGATTGAGCTGGCCGAGTATATTCACCGGAACAAGCTTGGTATTGATTTGATTATTTTGACGGGGTACGAAGATTTCAGCTATGCGCAAGCGGCGCTTCGTTACGGGGCGATCGATTTCTTGCTCAAGCCGTGCGACGAAGAGACGCTGATCCAAGTACTGCAGAAGGCGTACGGGCATGTTTCTGGCAAGCGTAAGGAGTTGCAGCGAATGAAAGCGGCGGAGAAGGCGAACGAGGAAGCGCTGCTGCGGGCGTTCATGCTGCGGCTGCCGCAACAAGCGGCAGACCTGGGAATGCTGACGGATCGCTTGCTGCATCGTCATCTAATGCTCGTTATAGTGAACAGCTTCTTCCCGGCCGGAAAGCGATACGAGCCGCAGGATATCGGGCTGCTGCAATTCGCTATGTTCAACATTATTTCCGAGCTCATGGTTCAAGGCGGATTCAGCTTTCAATCGATCCCGCTCGAATATGACCAATTCGCCTTGATCATCGAAGAGGGAGAGGCCAGCGTGCTCGCTGCAAGCGTCGAACAGCAAATCCGGAGCTGCTTAGGCATACAGGTTACCGCTGCCACGTTCGGACCGATACGGAAGACGGACGATGTGCGGGAAGCATACGAACGGATACGCGGCAACGCGCCTTACGGTCCGGCTGCGGCAGCATACCGCTTCGGCGCCGGCACGATGCCGCCTGGTTTGAGCAGGGAGGGAATCCCGTCGAAGGTGAAGGAGCTGCAGACGCAGCTCACCTCCGATATTGCGCTCGGCCGTCCCGATCAGCTGAGCAGGACTTTGGGCGCAGCAATCGAACGAATCGCGGCACTGCCGCTCGAAGACGCGAAGCTGGAAACGGCGGCGCTTGTTCTCGCGCTGAACGGCGCGGCGAAGCAATCGCTCGAAATGCGGGAGGAAGCGGCGGCGGCTTCACTCAGTGCCGTATTCGAACGTCTGCAGAGTGTCAAGACGACGGCAGAGGCGACGGATATGGCAAGCCAATGCAGCGCTGCGTTCGCAGCCGAGTACGACAGATGGAGGGCAAGCAAAAATCACAATATCGTCGGCAAGCTGCTCGACTATTTGGACCGGCACTATATGGAATCGTGTACGTTAACGGAGACGGCGGCCCGCTTCCATATCAGTACGGCGTACCTTAGCAAGCTGTTCAAGAAGGAGACCGGCGACAACTTTAGCAGCTACGTCACCAAGCTGCGCATGCGGAAAGCCGCGGCGCTTCTGCTCAATACGGATATGAAAGTGTTTGAGATCGCGCAAGCCATCGGTTATGACGACCCGAATTATTTTACGAATGTATTCCGCATGATCCATCAGTTGTCGCCGAGCGAATACCGTAAGCAGCACAAACCATAATGCGCCGCAGCCGTCCTGCCGTCCGGCAGGGCGGTTTCTTTGTGCGCATGGCAGCGCGATGACGCTGGAGCGTCGCAAGACGGCCCCAAATGGGCCGTCCTCTCGGCGCGGTGCCGACGGAGTGACGCAATACGGCCCCAACCGGGCCGTCCTCTCGGCGCGACGCCGCCGGAGCGACGCAAGACGGCCCCAAATGGGCCGTCCTCTCGGCGCGGTGCCGACGGAGTGACGCAATACGGCCCCAACCGGGCCGTCCTCTCGGCGCAACGCCGCCGGAGCGACGCAAGACGGCCCCAAACGGGCCGTCCTCCCGGCGCGACACCGCCGGAGTGACGCAAGACGGCCCCAAACGGGCCGTCCTCCCGGCGTTACGCCGCCGGAGCGACGGAAGACGGCCCCAACCGGGCCGTCCTCCCGGCGCGGTGTCGCCGGAGTGACGCAAGACGGCCCCAATCGGGCCGTCTTCTCAGCGCGACGCCGCCGGAGCGACGCAAGACGGCCCCAAATGGGCCGTCCTCCCGGCGCTACGCCGCTGGAGCGACGCAAGACGGCCCCAAATGGGCCGTCTTCCCGGCGCGACGCCGCCAGATCGTCGCAAAACGGCCCCAAACGGGCCGTCCTCTCGGCGCGACGCCGATGGAGCGACGCAAAACGGCCCCAAACGGGCCGTCTTTTCAGCGCGGCTCCGCCGGAGTGACGCAAAACGGCCCCAAACGGGCCGTCTTTTCAGCGCGACTCCGCCGGAGTGACGCAAAACGGCCCCAAACGGGCCGTCTTCTCAGCGCGACGCCGCCGGAGTGACGCAAGACGGCCCCAAACGGGCCGTCCTCCCGGCGCGACGCCGCCAGATCGTCGCAAAACGGCCCGATCGCAACGTGAACATGACAAATAATTCTAGATTCCGGTCATGGAATTCAAGGAAAACCCGGACGGAGACGCGGTATGATGAAGGCACGACCGGACAACATTTTCCCATAATCAACGAGGTGATCAACATGGCCGTACCTGCCGGCGGCGCAACCCGCGAAACGGCGCATTACCTTACGGGGCGTTCCCGTGCGAAGGCCGGACGAACGAAGCGAAACATCCCGCTGTATCTCATGTTTTTGCCCGGCATTTTGTTTTATCTGCTGTTCAAGTACTATCCGATGGGCGGAATTGTAATCGCATTCAAGGATTACAACTTGTACGACGGAATTTTGAACAGCCCGTGGGTCGGCTTCGATAACTTCCGCACCTTGTTCAATCAGCCGCAGACGCTGAACGTGATCCAAAATACGCTGCTGCTCAGCGTGCTCGGCATCGCGGCCGGCTTTCCCGCCCCGATCGCACTGGCCGTTATGCTGAACGAAGTTCGCCGCATGTGGTTTAAGAAGTCCGTTCAAACGCTCGTCTATTTGCCTCATTTCTTTTCATGGGTCATCGTGTCCGGCATTGTGCTGGAACTATTCTCGCAGGAATCCGGCGTCATCAACCATTGGATTCGGCAGTTCGCGGGCGAACCGTACCCGTTTCTTTATAAACCGATTTCGTGGATCATGATTTTCATCGGTTCGGGCATCTGGAAGGAGATGGGCTTCGCTGCGATCATTTATTTAGCCGCCCTCACCGCGATCGATCCGCATCTGTACGAGTCGTCCGCCATCGATGGAGCGAGCAAATGGCAGCAAATTCGCCATATCTCCATTCCGGGCATTATGCCAACGATCGTGCTGCTGCTCATTCTGAATGTCGGCAAGGTGATGGACGTCGGGTTCGATCCGGTTTACATGCTGTCGAACGAGAGTGTATCCGAAGTTTCCAATGTCATCAGCTACTATAACTACACGATAGGCATACAACGGGCTCAATTCAGCCTAACGACGGCAATGGGATTGTTCGAGAATGCGGTCGGGTTCATTCTGGTGCTCGGCGCCAATTATTTGGCCCGTCGCTCGAATCAGTCATTGTGGTAGGAGGTGGCGGAGATGAAGGCTTCATTCAGCGATAAAATGTTTTACACGTTCAACTACACCATGCTTACGCTCATCGGCCTCAGCTGCTTGCTCCCGCTGCTGCATATCGTATCGCTGTCGTTCAGCGAATCGCATGCGATCCATTCGGGCTTCGTCTCCATATGGCCGGTCGGGTGGGAGCTGGAATCGTATCGGGTACTGTTCGACAATACGCGAGTCATACCGGCGCTTTGGAACAGCGTCCAGATCACCGTCGTCGGTACGGTGCTGTCGATGATCGCGACGACGCTGACGGCGTATCCGCTGTCGCGGAACTATTTTTACGGCAGAAGGGTGTTCACGCTTGCAATGGTGTTCACGATGATGTTCGGGAGCGGTTTGATCCCGCATTATTTGGTCATGAAGCAGTATGGCTTGATCGATTCGTACTGGGTGCTGTGGCTGCCGTCGCTCATCAACACGTATAACGTGCTGGTCATGCGAACGTTTTTCGACAACATTCCGGAGGAGATCGATGAAGCGGGGCGGATGGACGGCTGCGGGGAGTGGACGCATCTGATTCGAATCGTTCTTCCTCTATCCATGCCGGTCATCGCCACGCTTACGTTGTTCAACGCTGTCGGGTATTGGAATTCATTCATGAACGTGCTCATCTACATCAACGATACGGAGAAATACAACCTGATGGTCATGATCCAGCAGATGATCAAGAAAGATTCCGTACTGTCGGAGGTGATGGCGCTTCAGCCGGGGGACATCGCCGATGTGACGGGCGAAGGTATTAAAGCGGCCGGTATCATGGTCGTCGTCATTCCGATGCTGATTATCTATCCGTTCCTGCAGCGGTATTTTGTGAAAGGGGTTATGCTCGGCTCGGTGAAAGGTTGACGGGCTGTCCCGCCGCGCCCCGCCAGGATTCAACCAGCATACCTGAAATACGAAGAGAACCGATTGAGAGGGGTATCCTGATGCCAGCTTATCGAAAATGGTTAACCGTGTCCACCGTCCTCATCCTTGCTTCCGCCGCGCTTCTTGCAGCCTGTTCCGACACGAACCGTGCAGCTCCGGGCGATACGGCGGCAAGCGGTGACGCAGCGGCTGTCAAGCCGGTTCGGCAACATATTTCGTCGACGGTGTACGACCGCTCGAACGTCCCGTCTACGGAAGGGTCGACGGAAAACAACCGCTGGACGAAGTGGCTGAACGAGAACGGGCCTGCGAACGTCAATTTCGTTGCTGTGCCGCGTTTCGAATCCCGTCAGAAGCTGAACGTCATGTTTGCATCGGCAAGCGCGCCGGACTTGATTTTCGAATACGACCCGTTCATCAAGAATCCGCTGTACGACCAGAAGATGCTGATGCCGATCGACGATATGATCGAAAAATACAGCACGGAGTATAAGAAGCTTCTGAAGCAGTATCCCGCACTGAAGAAGGTTGGCACGAAAGCGGACGGCAAGCTGTATGAGTTCGGCCGGCTGCAGGAAGTATTGCCGATCCATGCGATCCTGATCCGCGAGGATTGGCTCAAGAAGCTGAATCTGCAAGCGCCGACAACGACCGAGGAGCTGTACCAGGTCGCCAAAGCATTCGCCGAGAACGACCCGGACGGCAACGGCCAGAAGGATACGTACGGGATGGCGATCAGCTTGCAATCCGGATATGTCATTAACCAGGTGTTTCAAGCGACCAGTTGGGTCGTAAAAGACGGCAGCTTAACGAGAAACTTCGAGAACTTCAAGGCGGCCGCGGAGTTTAAGAAGCGTTTGTTCGATGAAGGCATCGTCGACAAAGATTATTTGAACGATAAGAACGGCGCTAAAGCGAAGCAGGATTTCATCAACGGCAAAATCGGCATTTACCCGCTCCAGATCGACTGGTACGGCTTTACGATCAATGAGCTGGCTTCGTTGAAGAAAAATGTGCCGGACGCCGCCGTGGCCCCGCTGCCCTATCCGCGAAGCCCGGCGGGACAATTCAATCCGGCTTATACGAATCCGGTCCAGGCTACTGCCGTCGTGAACGCCCATGCGAAGCATCCGGAAGCGATTATGAGCTATGTTGACTTCCTTGTGAAGCCGGAAACGATGAAGACGCTGAAATACGGGATCGAAAACGAGCACTGGAATCCGGGGCCTAACGGCTGTCCGCTCATTATCGACGCCGGCAAGCAGAAGACGGAGGTCAGCTATAACGGCGATCTGCAAATGCTGAGCTCGAGCATTCTGGACGCGAAGTGCGGCAAGATCGAAACCAAATTCAATCCGGACAATCCGATTGAAAAGGAAGGACTTGCTTTATTTAAGAAAGCGATGGACATATATACGGACCCTGCGAAGCCGTACGTGGAAATTACGCATCCCGAGCACCTGCCGCAGCTGCCGAAGGACATCGAAGCGATTTCCGTGAACTTGACGAAGCCGATTGACGACTTGTGGATTAAAGCGATTCTCGGCGGGAAGGGCTATACACCCGAGCAGGCGATGAGCGATGCGATGGCGGCATGGGAGAAAGGAAGCGGCAAGAAGGTCGAAGAGTGGTTCGCGAATTGGTGGAAGAACGACAGCAAGAACAGCTTCCTGGCCAAAGATATCATTGACATGATGAAGCAGCAAACCGGCAAGTAGTGAGCGTTCAGGCAGATAGAGGGATCAGGCACAGAATGAGGGGGGATGTGGGCATGTCGGGTTTCGGAACAGCATTGTCAGCCGAAGACTTGAACCGGTGGCATGAGGATAGGCTTCATCAGCTCGTTCATTCGATTCAGGATAAGTACGACCCGGAGCTCCGGTTGTACCGGACTCCGTTCAGCAGTCCGGGCTACCATACCCGGATTAAGCAGGCGGAGTACGTTCATGGCACGAATCCGAACACCATCTATGCTTTGGCGCTGCTAGACTCCGGTGTTCACGAATATACGCAGCGAGCCTGTGAAGTACTGGAAAGTATCGTATCTCTGCAGGATACGGATCGAAGCAGCGCTACCTTCGGCGTGTGGCCGTGGTTCTACGAAGAGCCGCTGTCCGAGATGGCGCCGCCGGACTGGAACTGGGCGGACTTTATCGGCAAGAACCTGTTACTCGCACTGAAGAGGCATGCGGAGCAGCTCCCCGGGCCGCTCCGCGGCTCGATGCGTCAGGCGGTAGCCCGCGCCGCCGATGCGATTGTGAAGCGGGATGTCGGCCCGAGTTATACGAATATCGCCATTATGGGCGCATTCGTTACTGTAATCGGCGGCGAGCTGCTGGAACGGGCCGATTACACGGCATATGGTCTGCAGCGTCTGGAGAAGCTCCGAACGTATACGACGGCGCTCGGCGCGTTCCAGGAATACAACAGCCCTACCTACGCGACGATCACGATTGTGGAGCTGTCGAAGCTGAGGCTTGAGACGAAGCTGGAGCCGGTAAAGGAGCTTTGCGACGATATGCTGGATATGGCTTGGAAAATGGTTGCCGAGCACTTCCATGCATCGACGGGCGAATGGGCGGGACCGCACAGCCGCAGCTACGGGACGCTGCTGAAGCATGAGATTAAAGCGTTCCTGCAGATGGCAACTTCCGGTACGGTTTATTATGCGCCTTGGCAGCAAATGCATTATTCGGCGGAATGGTACCGCTCCGGCGCCACATGCCCGGCCAAGTACGCAGCGCACTTCCGGGAGAGCGCCGCACGCACCGTATATGAGCGGTTCATGAAATACGAGAAAACCGGCATCGAGAAGTGGGCTTACTGCCACATCACGCCGCAGTTTGCGCTCGGTTCATTTACCCGGGAAATTATGTGGAACCAATGCCGCAGCCTGGTCGCTTATTTCACAAATAACGGTGCGGCAACGTATATGCATGTGCGGTTTTTGAACGACGGCGGCGATTTCTCTTCGGCGCTGCTTCACAGCTTGCAATCGGAAGGGCATGTGCTGTTTGGGCTGAACCTGTTTACGAACGGCGGCAATGCGCATCCCGTGCTGGATCCGACGAACGGTACGCTGGTGTCCTCGGATTTGCGGATTCGATTCGAGTTCGGGGGCGTCATGGATGGGGTCGAGGCTGACCTCGATGACGGTCGCAATGTTCGTGTGCGAATATCGGAGCTGACCGCTGCCATTCATTTGGCTTACAGTGCGTTTGAAGAAGAGCGGAATAGCGATGCGGCCATCCTGCATCCGCCGTATTGGGATATTCACCGCGAACCCGGCAAGCTTTGCGTCGATTATGTGCTATATGCCGGACAAGAGAAAAAGTTCGATCTGGGAAGCATCCAAAAAGCCGCGGCCATCTTCGCTTTATCCATAAGCCAAACGGGCGGTCCGCATATGACAGTCTCCGTATCTGAACAGCCTCATGGTGTCATAGCGAGTTGTCGTGTCGACAATCATTCATTATCCGTAACGATGCATGTGAAGCCTTGCGACGTGTAAAGAGCGGAGGTGTGCCGAATGCTCGGTTCGTGGCTGAAGCCTACGGTTCGCCTGCAAATTTGGCTCGGTGCGGTTGCGGTCCTGATCGCGGTACTATCCGTGACGGGATCAGCCGCTTACCAGCCGATCGCAGAGCTGCTGCGCAGCCATACCGACCGTTATGTGCATGCGTTAACGAGCCATATCCATTCTTCAGTGGAAGTGTCGTTAAGCAATGTCGATACGGTGACGTTTCAGCTGGTTGCCGACAGCAGCATGCAAGAGCTGCTCTACGCCATCAAATATTCGGAATCGAAGGAACCGACCGTCGAGCAGCGCATATCCGCGAAGCTGATGGTCGATGAGTTCCGTTACTACACCGCCTCGATCGTGTCCATCGAACTGTATGCGGGCGATAAGGCCGTATACCCTCTGCAATATGCATCGCTGCGCAGCCGTGTTGATCCGGAATGGATCGACGCGGCTGACCGGCGTCCCGGCGAACTTGTATGGATCGGCCTCGACCCGAAGGACGGGGAGACGCTGTTGTCCATAAGGCAAATCCGTCTGGAGAACGACCGCTTCAACGCGGGCGGGTATTTGGTCGTTCGCGTCAGCAAGAGCATAATTCCGTTCTACAGCGCAAATGTCCCCCAAATCCCGGACAGCTACATGTATGTGTTTGACAGCCATGGGCGAATGCTGGTGTCAACGCAAACGGATGTCAAGCAGACTCCGCCCGGTATATTTTCCAACTCAAACGTTGTCCGCATGAACGGCAATACGTATGTGCCGATCCGAATCCGGTCTTCCGTAACAGGCTGGACGCTCGTCAGTCTGGCACCGCAGCATTGGATTGCCGAAGGCATGGACGTCATCAAGGAGGCGCTGCTTTGGGCGGGGGCCATCGGCCTCGTTCTGTCGGTCGTGCTTGCGCATATGCTCTCGACGATGATAACGCGGCCGGTCCGCAAGCTTATTCGTACGATGCGCAGCGGCAAGGGCGGCATCCCGGACCGCAATCATGGAACGTTCCGCACATTGGAGCTGAGCGAGCTGAACGCTGCATACAACCGGATGGTTGACCGGGTCCGCGAGCTGGTGGAAACCGTTTACGAGCGGGAGCTTATGCAACATCAAGCGGAGATGCAAGCGCTCCAGGCGCAGATTAATCCTCATTTTCTGTATAACTCGCTGGAGACGTTCTATTGGCTCTTAAAGGAGCGAGGGCAGGAGGAGCTTGCAGGTACGGTCATCGCTTTATCCCGGATGTTCCGCTATGCGGTGAGAAGCCCGGCTTCCGGCGGGGAGTGGGTCACGGTTTCGGATGAACTGAACCATGTGAGCCAGTATATGTCGCTGATGCTCAAACGGTTTGACGACCGGTTAACCTGGTCGGTTGAAGCGGATCCGCGGGCGGTGAACGCCGTTCTGCCCAAGCTGCTGCTGCAGCCGCTCGTCGAGAATGCGGTATGCCACGGCATCGAGCCGGCCGGGCAAGGAGCCATCAAGCTGCGCATCGTTTTATCGGAGTCGGGCCGGGAAGTCCGCTTCGCCGTCGCCGATAATGGCTGCGGGATGGAGCAAGGGTTTGCTGAAGCGATACTCGCCGGCCATCCCGCCCGAAGCGGCGATTCGAAGGGCACGGGAATCGGACTTGTCAATCTCCACCACCGTCTCCGGTTGTATTACGGCGATGGTCATGGCTTGCAAATCAGCAGCAGGCGTGGCTCGGGTACGGCTGTTTCCTTTGAAATCCCTTATATCATAAGGAGCGAATAACGATGCACGGTAAAATCTTGATTGCCGACGACGAACGATTGACGCGCAACGGCATCGTGCGCTCGCTCTCCCGCTGGGCGGGAGACCGGTATGATGTGCTGACGGCCGAGAACGGCTGGACTGCGCTGCAGCTGCTGCGGGAGCATCGTTGGGCCGTCGATCTGCTGATCACCGATATTCGCATGCCGTCGCTCGACGGGCTCCAGCTGATTCGATATGCATGTGAAGAAGGAGCCCGGATACCGGCCATCGTGCTGACCGGCTATGCCGACTTCGAATATGCGCGTACCGCGCTGCGTTACGGCGCAGTCCGGTATTTGCTGAAGCCGGCCGAAGAGGAGCATATCGTACAGGCGGTGGAGGAAGGGCTGGAGCGTGCGTCTAGCGAGCAGCGTCAAGCCGGAGAACGTTCCGATGATTCGAACGCAGAGATGGGGCCGCGCGGGGCGGCCGCCGAAGGAAGAGCGGCTGTATCGAATCCGTTTATCCGGCAAGCGGTCGACTATATCGATCATAACCTGAACCGCATGCTGCCCGCGAAGAATGTCGCCGGCCTTGTACATCTGAACGTCAGCTATTTCAGCGTGCTGTTTAAGAACGAAACCGGTGTCAGCTTTAGCGACTACGTAACGAAGAGGCGGCTGCAGAAAGCGAAGGAGTTGCTGGTCCGAACGAATCTGATGGTTTATGAGATCGCCGAGCAGACCGGATACCAATCGGCCAGCTACTTTGTCAAAGTGTTTCAGGAGGCGGAAGGGATGACGCCGAAGATGTACCGGAACACCCACCGCTAACCAATGAAAGTGCTACAACACCCAATCGGAATGGCATGACGCTGCAAGCCCCTCACCCTATAATGAAAGCGTAATCATTCGATTCAGCTAATGGGGGAATGAAAGTGAAGACCAACTTTCGTGGTCATGTCGCACTGACGGCTAGTGTGCTGCTGGCAGCAGGCTCCATCCTGGCCGGCTGTTCGGACGGGAAGGAGCCGGCGCGGAACGAAGGAACGGCGGGCGGCACAGCCCAGGATTTCGGCGGATATACGGCTCCGTTCTCCGGAGGCAAGTACGACCCGCCGGTGACGATGACCTCTGTAGGCTGCTCCACAAGCTCAACCGACTTGAAATATAAGAACGGCGAAACGTTCGAGAACAATGTGGCGCTGCGCTGGTCCAAAGAAAAGCTGGGCATCGAAGTGAAATATATGTGGGTCGCCCCGCATGAATCCGGCGCATGCGCCTCCAAGCTGCGTCTGTCGCTCTCGGCCAACGAGCCGATGCCGGACGTGCTGCACGTGTGGGCGAACGATACGCAGAGCAAAAACCTGCTGCAAAACTTGATCGATTCCGGCCAATTTATGGATATCGGCGAAGCGTTCGAAAAGCACGCATCGCCTCAGCTGAAGAAAATCATGCAGGAGCATCCGGACGCTTGGGCGCTCACGACCAAAAACGGCAAACGGTACGGCATTCCGATCATGCAGCTCGCTCACAACAACGACAATATTTTGTACATCCGGGAGGATTGGCGGAAGAAGCTGAATGTGAAAGAGCCGAAGACGATCGACGACATCGAAGCGATGATGGACGCCTTCGTCAATCAGGACCCGGACGGCAACGGAAAGAAGGATACGCTCGGTCTCGCCGTCTCGCTCGAAACGTTCAACAACTGGATGGCCGATGCGAGCTGGATATTCGGAGCTTACGGCGCAACACCGGCCGTATGGGCGAAGTCGAAGGACGGCGGGCTGCAGTACGGCTCGGTTCAGCCGGAAATGAAAGCGGCGCTTGCCAAGCTGCGCGACTGGATCGCCAAAGGCTATATCGATAAGGAAGCGTCGCTGCACGATGTGACGAAAGCGACCGAGCTGATGACATCCGGGAAAGCGGGGATCATGCCGGCGCCGTTCTGGGGGATCAATTGGCCGATGGGCGACTTGCTGAAGAACGTGCCGGGCGCCGAGGTGAAAGCGTACGCGCTTCCGGCCGGTCCCGACGGCAAAACCGGACACTATTCGCTCGCCAAAGCGACCCACGCGTTCCTGATTAATAAGAACTACAAGCATCCGGACGCCGCCTTCCTTTACTTCAACAAGCTGCTCGACTTCGCGCTCGGCACGCCGGGCTCCGGCATGGAGAACGGTTTCGCGGAAGGCTACGACTATGCGATCGTCGACGGGAACGTAACGAAGGAAGCGGACAAAATTCCCGGCGGCCAATTCGACGTATACAAATTAACGTTAATTCCGGAAGCGCCGAACGATCCGAACCGCAACATCGATTCGTTCACGAGGCTGAGCAAGCTGAAGCCCGGCGAGAAGCCGACAGGACCGGTCGATTCCGGCAACTACGACTGCTGCAAAAATGCAATCGACTATGCGATGCTTGCCTTTGCCTCGAAGGATACGGCTTACCGCGACCTGTTCATCGGCGGCGCAACGGATACGATGCGCTCCAAGGGCGACATGCTGACGAAATTGGAAAACGAGACGTTAACGAAAATCATCCACGGCCGTTCGCCGGTCGAGGAGTTCGACAAGTTCGTGGAACGGTGGAAGCAATCCGGCGGCGAGCAAATATCGAAAGAAGTCAACGTCTGGTACCAATCCGTCAGCGGAAAATAAGGAGGTAGCCGGAATGCGCTCCGACTCTACATCCAGGCTGCGGCAAGCCTCGCACTTGAGGCGCTCTTGGCCTCTGCATCTCATGATGATTCCGGCTGTCCTGCTTACCGCGCTGTTCGCCTACTTGCCGATGGGCGGTCTCGTCATGGCGTTCCAAAGCTATAAACCTTGGCTTGGCTTCACCGGCTCGCCATGGGTCGGGCTCGATAATTTCAAGGGGCTATTCATGCAGGAAGACAGCGTCCAAGTGATCTGGAACACGGTGATCATCTCTGTGATGAAGCTGCTTGCGGGTATCGGCGTGCCGCTCGTCTTCTCGCTTCTGCTCAATGAAATCCGGCATCTGGCTTACAAGAAAGCCGTCCAAACGCTCGTGTATTTGCCGCACTTCTTGTCGTGGATCATCCTCAGCGGCATATTAATCGACGTGCTATCCATCAAAGGGATTGTGAATCAGGCGCTCGGGTATGCGTTCGATATCCAGCCGATATTTTTCCTCGGTGATGGCGATTGGTTCCGGGTTTCCGTCGTCGTCACCGATGTGTGGAAGGAGTTCGGATTCGGCACGATCGTCTATTTGGCCTCGCTGGCCGGCGTCAATCCGGCGCTCTATGAAGCGGCCGAAATCGACGGGGCGAACCGGCTGCAGATGACGTTCCATGTGACGCTGCCGGCGATCGCGCCGATTACCGTCGTCCTCGCAACGCTTTCGCTCGGCAACATTTTGAACGCGGGGTTTGATCAAATTTACAATCTGTATACCCCGCTCGTCTACGACAAGGGTGACATCATCGACACCTACGTGTACCGGGTCGGGCTGCTGTCCGGCGACTTCAGCTTCGCTACGGCTGTCGGCTTATTCAAGTCAATCGTCAGCTTCGCGCTCATCGCCGTATCGTACCGGCTGGCGTACCGTTTGGCGAACTATCGCATTTTCTAAAGAGCTTGAGGGAGTGGTTCCGCTTGTATCACAAGTCGGTTGGCTATCGTTGGTTTTACGCGTGCAATATCGCTTTAACGGGGCTATGCGCGCTGCTCTGCGTGCTGCCGCTCCTTCATATATTGGCGGTTTCGTTCAGCGGCAAAGCGGCGGCGGGGGCGAATCTCGTCACCTTCTGGCCGGTCGACTTCAATGTCGAGGCTTATGCGAAGACGCTGGGCAACGATAACTTCGTGCAGGCGCTGTTCATTTCCGTGAAACGGTCGATCATCGGTACCGCGCTGGGTATGGCGGTAACGATTTTGACGGCATATCCTCTGTCCAAAGAGGAAGCGGTATTTAAAGGGAGGTCGATCTACACCTGGTACTTGATCGTTACGATGCTCTTTAGCGGAGGACTTGTTCCAACCTACGTCGTCATGTCGAGGCTGGGGCTGATCAATTCGTTCTGGGCGCTGATCTTGCCGGGGCTGGTGGCTGTATTCCATATCGTACTTCTGCTCAACTTTTTCCGGGGGGTGCCGAAGGAGCTGGAGGAAGCGGCCTATATGGACGGGGCATCGCATTTGCGCACGCTGACGGATGTGTTTCTCCCGGTTTCTCTGCCTGCGCTGGCCACACTCGTACTGTTTCAACTGGTGACCCACTGGAATGCGTGGTTCGACGGCATGATCTACTTGACGAAGCCGACGCAGTGGCCGCTTTCCACACTGCTGCAATCGATCATCGTACAGGTCGATTTTACCAAGCTCTCGAATCCGCAGGAATTCGCCAACATATCCGACCGCACGGTGAAAGCGTCGCAAATTTTTATCGGCTCGCTGCCCATTCTTCTCGTGTATCCGTTCCTGCAAAAGTATTTCGTCAAAGGTCTCGTGCTCGGCGCTGTGAAAGAGTAACCATCAATCTTACGAATAAAGGAGAGAGTTGGATGAAGTTGAAAATGCTGCTCGCCATGCTGGCGATGCTGTCGACCGTTGCCGTGCCTGCCGGAATAGCTTCCGCCGCAGACGAAAACAAAGGTATTGAGGATAGGCACCCGGACGGTAAAGAAAAGAAAAAGGTTCACATTTCCGCTGATGCCGCCGCGTCCATTCGCGTCTTTGATGTGACTAGCTCGGTCTATGGCGCGAACGGAAGCGATACGGCCGACGATACCGCTGCGATTCAGAAGGCGCTCGATGCGGCCGGCACGACGGGCGGCGGGATCGTATATTTTCCGAAGGGAACGTACGTGACGAGCAAAGATCTGAAAGTATATTCGAACACAAAGCTGCTCGGCAGCCAGGCGAAGATCAGCAAAGCCGACGTTGGGGACAGCTATGCCGTATTCGCGATTCAGCCCGGTCAGAGCAAGATCGTGTTCGAGGAGCTGTGGATTGAGAACAATAAGTCGAGCGGAAGCATCGGCATCGACTTCGGCATGAATTCCAGCGATATCGATGTTCAAGACAACCGGTTTACGGGCCGGTATGCCCAATCCGTTAACATTAATGCAACAGGCGTCAAGCATATCGAGGTGACGGGAAACCATTTCGAAGAAGTGAATTACGCTGTGCTGACGAACCATCAAGCGACCGATGTCCGCGATGTGCGGATCGTCAATAATGAATTCATCAATATTTATAGCGATGCGATTGAGCTGAATCATCCGGGTTCGACCTATACGGCGGGAGCGAACATCATTATCGCCGACAATTACTTGTCCGTTCCTGCGGCATACGGCTCCGGTACGGCAGGCGGTTTCGGGATCGGTGTCGCCGGCGCTACGCACGTATCGATTACCGGCAACATCATCGAGAATGCACGATACGAAGCGATCCATATCGAGGACGAAGCGAAGCATATCTCGATCGTCGGCAATATTATTAACGGGGTGGAGAACGATCCGGATTTGGTGCTGAACTCCGGTATTTATGTGATCGACGGCGACTACATTACGGTATCGGGGAACAGCATCCGGGGGGCGAACGATTACGGCATCCATCTGGAATATGCGCAAGGGACGCAGGCGACGAATACGACGATCACAGGGAATACCGTTACCGCCAGCGGCGGAGGGATTAAGGTGAGCGGCGACGGGAAGGCAGATATTATCGTCAGCGATAATATCGCAACAGCCAACCAGGGACACGGACTGCACGTCGTCGGTTCGCCGCACAGCCTGAAGGTGACCGACAACATCAGCCGCGACAATACGGGGTATGGCTTGTTCGTCGACGGCCAGAGCAAGGGCTGGTACATTTCCGGCAATTCGCTGTTCGACAACGGCTCGGGCGACATCGGACTGAATGCGACGGTCACTTTGCCGATTCCGCTGCGCGATCAATCGCGACTGCTCAGCGGCACGGTCGCATCGAGCTATACGCCGTGGCTGGACGCATTCTCTCTCGGCAAAGGCGCGGAAGGCTTGCTGTACGTCACGGCTACCCGCGACAACGCCAGATCCGTATCGATCTACAAGGTAAGCTGGAACGGCACGGCACTGACGATCTCGCAAGTAGCTAACGAAACGTTCGGAACGCTCGGACTCGACACGCCGAAGATGAACGGCTCCAAGATCCAAGTGCATGCGTACAGCCCGTCGCCTAACGGCAGTACCGTGCAATTCGACGTCCAATTTGAAGGATTGATTATGCACAAGTAATTGGGTGAGCCCGTGTTTCATCGGCATAGCGCCGGTGGGTGCGGGCTTGCTTGCTGTTCCGGTAGTCCATAAGGAAAAGATCGAACCGTAGAGAACGATTGATTGGGTAATCTCCGGTTGAAGGCAGTAAATCATTTTTGTACGGCTGTGGCGGTAGCTGTTGAGCACCTGTTTATGCCGGATTCGCGGTATTTTATGCTCACGAGGGACATTTGAGGGGGTGCGGCAGCTAGTTTTCGATCGTTTGTTAACTCGGCTTGGCTGCTTCGGGAGAACGGTAGTTGGGGATTGGGGGGGAGGATCTGATAGCTTGCTGGAAATGTTACGCTTACATCGGGAGAATCGCCGAGATTGTGAAAAATAACTGGAATGGCTCCGCTTACATTTGTATATTTCCCGGTACAATGGCGTTTTTGCAGAAACTAGATGGAGCTTTTCCCGCTAAATTATTTTTATTGAAGAATGTAGCTGAATTAGCGGGAGGAATTCCGTTTAGCCGTTGATCTTCGGTTCGTTGAAAACAATTCCAGCCAGAGCGGACCGGTTTACCCCCATTCGGGAGATAGGCTAGCGAATCGATGTCCTGCACAATCCGTTTCCCAAGAGGCGCAAGCCGAGAGCACAGACATCGAGCTATCCGATCTGCAACAAGAGCTTTCCGAAACCTCGATGCAAGAGGTCAATGGAGGAGCAGCCATCGTGCGGGGAAATCGTACGTACCAGACCGCCGATTACTCCAAATCCAGAGCCGTCTCAGGTCGTTTTGGTTAAGCAGACACCTTCATGACGGTACGATAACAATTTTGACCGTTATGCTTGAAATGACAACAGGGTTTATGTAAGCCACCATGTGAGCGCAATGGCTCAATAAGGCGGCTTAGCTCTGATCGTAGCCCCTGACCTTACTCCTCTTTCGCGGAAAAGTTCAGGAACCTCTCAGTATATTCAGTGATGTTGACTTTCTGTATTTACGCTAGACTATCTATTGCATAGCAAAGGCCACCGATGTTGACCCCCGGCGGCCTAATTAGTATTCAGCTCTTGTATTGGATCAGACCGAAACGTATACCCTGTGGATCATACAAATAGGCAAGGAAAAAATCACCGAAGTCCATTTTATCCGTATCTTGCTTTGCACCGTTTTCTACGGCTTTTGAAATGATTTCATCAATGGACTTCACTTGAATGGTGATTTGTACTCGTTGTGCAACATCCTTCGGGGCTCGTGAAATACCACCGTCAATGCCAGGTAAATCACTCGATCCAGTCGTTACAGGCCAGTAATCCCAATTGGGTTTCCCTATGTTCCAATCAAACACTTTGGCATAAAACTGTTCTGCCCCTTCCGGATCTTGCGAACCCAGATCAAACAAAATGACACGGTTCATATTTTCACTCCTTTATCAAGTTCCTACTAAAAATAGTACATAGGTTCCAGCAATAGGGGGTCAAATGTTGGCTTTCCAGTTAACGAACTTTCGATTTGAACCGAGAGAGAATGCAGGTTATCCCCATTGATAAAATTCTAAAATAAAAACTTTGGCACCAACATCAAAATAAACCTGATCCCATGCAAATTCATCTTCGCCATGAGGAGGATTCGTTATTAGCTTCAACTTGTTATTCATTTTATAGCTTCATCTCCAGGGCAACAATAAAAGGTGCGGACTTAAATGCTACACATATTCAACGTTATCCCTATCTTCGGTTCTTTCAAAACGAATCCAACTCATTTCATTAAGATTCAGTACATTCTTGAAGCGGTCAATAGCATCAAATTCCCTATTTAAGTATGTATCTGCGGATAATAATTGGTGTAACTCGTCGATACTTTCTTCATTAATACCAAATAATTGGAAATCATCGGCGCATACGGTTTCAAAATGTTTTCTTACCTCACGTTCGAACACAACTGGGTCCCTTAACTCAGCTTGAATTTGCTCGTAGGCGTCCTGACCCTCTTTGCTGTTAAAAAGAAATCCCGCTATTTCTCCTTTATCCGGAAATCTATCTCTAGCAATATCGAATAATAGTTCAGACTCAAGGTCGTATGAGAAATGACATGAGGACATCAAATCACCTTGATGTAATATCTCAAAGCCCCAAAAATGATCTTCTAAATTATAAAAGTATAAAATAGGACAATGTTCCGAAAGCTTCTTCACAAAGTCAGACGATCGTTGTTCACCGTCTTCTTCGGTAAAAAATGCAAGCCACTCATCATTCAACTGAATATAGGGAGTCCCGGCGGAAAGATATTTTAGCAATAGTGTTTTATTTTCAAAACGAATTAAGTTTCCATAAGTAAATTCGCTCATGTGATCCTCCTTAATTTAAGTTAATATTTTTACTTATGTCTATGCGCAAGGATGTTGATCAGCTTGCCGAACGGGTCGCGGACATAGAAACGCCGTACTCCCCAAGGCTCATCTGCAGGTCCGTACTCTATCGTAAATCCAGCACTTTTCATGCGTTCAAGCGCAGCATCGACATCGTCAACTTCAATCGACAGTTCAGGCGTAGGGGTGTTGGAGCCGCCTTGAGAAGCGAAGCTGATTTGAACTTGCTCCACCTCGGGTGAGCCGTATGTCCTGATCCAATCATGATCCATCAGTATATCGAGTTCGAGCACGTCCTGGTAAATGCTTTTAGCTGCTGTAATATCCTGAGTATCAATGTTTGCGACAATTCGTTTTACCTTCATGGTTCAGCCTCGATTCTATGAATAGACTACTTACAAATAAATTAACTGACATATTTCACAATAAACCATTGCGATATGTCATTCAACTAGGCCAGACAAATCCCCCTTTACAAATTGGAAAGAATTTTGTATAGTATGAAACACATAAGTTTGATTGCGGAAGTGGCTCAGCGGTAGAGCATCGCCTTGCCAAGGCGAGGGTCGCGGGTTCGATTCCCGTCTTCCGCTCCAACTGCATGAACCGAAGCCAGAGGCGCGCCTCTTGGCTTTATTTGTTTTATATGGCCCATTCCTAGTATGATGTTCGATATCTAATATGCTGATTGAGACCATGTACCGATAACATGCTGCAAGTCATACACACCCATTACAATGAAGAAATCGGACCGGACCAGGCACGGCTTAGGCCGATTCATACGGAGGTATACACCGAATGCAACAACAGCAACAGCAACAGCAACAGCAGCAGACGGAGAGCCGGCTTCATCCGCTTAGCCCGTCTCCCAAATCCGTCTACATCCACATCCCGTTCTGCACGAATAAATGCCACTATTGCGACTTTAATTCCTATGTGCTGAAAGGTCAGCCGGTAGCGGATTATTTGGATGCGCTGGAGCGGGAGATGGAGCTGACGGTCCGGCAAATACCGCCGCAGGACATCGAGACGATTTTCGTAGGAGGAGGCACGCCGACGGTGCTTCTGCCGGACCAGATGGAGCGGTTTCTGGCGATGGTGCGTCGTTATTTCCCGAGCAACGGGAATGTGGAATTTACGATGGAGGCGAATCCCGGTACGACGGATGAGGACAAGCTGGCGGTCATGAAGGCCGGCGGCGTGAACCGGATTTCGTTCGGCGTCCAGTCGTTCAACAACGAGCTGCTGCAGCGCATCGGGCGCATTCACAGTACGGACGACGTATACCGGAGCCTGGAAAATGCGAAAAAGCTCGGCTTCGATAACTTGTCGATCGACCTTATGTTCGGCCTGCCGGGGCAAACGACGCAGCACATGAGGGAGTCGCTGGAGGCGGCGCTGAAGCTCGATCTGCAGCACTACAGCTTGTACAGCCTCAAGGTGGAGGAGAACACGCTCTTCCACACGTTATATCAGAAGGGACAGCTTCCGCTGCCGAGCGAGGAAGAGGAAGTCGAGATGTTTCTGATGATTATCGACAGACTGCAAAAGGAAGGGTACCGTCACTACGAAATCAGCAACTTCGCGAGACCCGGCAAGGAAAGCCGCCACAATACGACGTACTGGCGCAACGAAAGCTACTACGGCCTCGGCGCGGGAGCGCACGGCTACGTCAGCCGGCAGCGGCACATCAACGTCAAAGGGATCGCCGAATATATCGCCGCGGCGGCGCAAGGGCTGCCGGTACTGGAGACGGAAACGGTCTCGGAGAGCGAAGCGATGGAAGACTTCATGATGGTGGGGCTGCGATTGCTGGAGGGCGTAAGCAAGGAAAATTTCGCTGCGCAGTTCGGCGGAGCCTCGCTCGACGTCACATTTGGGCCGAAGCTGAATACATTGCTGAAGGCAGGGCTGCTGGAGACGACGGAGGCGGGCTACCGCTTGTCGGAGAAGGGCCTTTTGCTGGGCAATGAAGTGTTTGCGGAGTTCGTCGGCGCTTTGTAATTTTTTCTTTTCAAAATATACGAACTGTTGTATATTTATTCATAGGTCCCCGGCGAAACCGTTGATAGCGGCATATGGCGTACGGGGCTGCATTTTTTGTAAAGACAGGTGGGTGCTCCGGTGACAACTCAGACGGTAGCTTGCCGCAAGGCAACGGAATCAGACCTCGATACGCTGTATCGTATTATACAAGGCTATGCGGAGCAGGGGATTATGCTGCCGCGCTCGAAGGAAACACTGCAGGAGCAGTTGGATACGTTCATCGTGGCCGAAATCGATCAAGAGCTCGTCGGCTGCGGAGCGCTCACCCGGCTCGGGCCGGATCTCGTCGAGATTCGCTCGCTTGGGGTTACCGATGGCCATAAAGGGCTCGGCATCGGCAAAGAGCTGATCGCCGCATTGGTGAAGGAAGCGGAGCTGCAGGGCGTAGCCAAAGTCATGGCGCTCACCTACGAAGTGTCCTTCTTCCTGCGCAACGGCTTCACGATCATGCCGAAGGACGTATTTCCGGAGAAAGTTTGGAAGGACTGCAATCACTGTAAAAAACGGTACGCCTGCGACGAAATCGCCGTTCTCCGGCGGACCGACATATAGAGCTTCAGCGGGTGACAAACGGCGGTATATAGCGCCCGAAACGGTGCGAACCAACTTGACAACAGGCCTTCGGGTCTGTTATTTTTGTGGTAGCGGTTAGCACTCATCTTAACAGAGTGCTAACGAATCAGAGAAGGAGGCGGTCATGCCCATGTTGTCGGAGCGTCAGCGTATGATTTTAAGTGCCATTGTCGATGATTATATTCGTTCCGCAGAGCCGGTCGGCTCCCGCAGCATTTCTAAACGCGGCAACGTTGGGTTCAGCCCCGCCACGATCCGTAACGAAATGTCCGATTTGGAAGAGATGGGGTTTCTCGAGCAGCCGCATACATCGGCGGGCCGTATCCCGTCGCATAAAGGCTATCGCTACTACGTCGATCATTTGATTCAGCACGGTACGCTTCAGCCGCAGGAGCTGGACGTCATCCGGCTGTTTTTTGCCGAGAAGATCGACCGGATGGAGCAGGTCATCCAGCATGTGGCTTCGGTGCTGTCGAGCTTGACGAATTACACGTCGATCGTCGTCGGACCCGAAGTGCTCAGCACGACGCTGAAGCATGTACAGCTCGTTCCGCTGAACGATACGCAGGCGGTCGCGATTATCGTGACCAATACGGGGCAAGTGGAGAATAAGACGTTTACGATCCCGCCCGGCTTGACAATGGGTGAGCTGGAGAAGGTCGTTAATATATTGAATGCAAGGCTGCAGGGCGTGCCGCTCATTCATTTTCGCACAAAGCTGTACACCGAAGTAGCCTCCGAGCTCAGCCGCTACGCATCCGGACACGACCGGCTGCTGCGCGAGCTGGAGAAGGTCGTGAGCCACGACGAGGAGGACCGCGTCTTCTTGAGCGGAACGACGAATATGCTGACTCAGCCGGAGTTCCGTGACGTCGACAAGGTAAAGAGCTTGCTCGATCTGCTCGACGCCCCGCCGTCGATCATCCGCCTCGTCCACTCCGAGCAGCAGAACGGCATTCAGGTGAAGATCGGCACCGAAAACAGCATGGAGGCGGTCAACGATTGCTCGTTGATTACGGCGACGTACTCGATCGGCGATCAATATTTGGGCACGATCGGTATTTTGGGCCCGACCCGCATGGAATATGCACGAGTGATGACGCTGCTGGATCACGTTTCGAAAAATTTGGCCGTCGTCCTCAGACGCTGGTACGGCTAACGGTTATTAAAGAAGGGAGGAGTGGCGCGGATGTCGCAATGGAAGCCCGGATCGCCGGACGGTGAAGACCAGTATGCTACGCTTCGCAACAATGCGGCCGCCGTTCGCGCCCTCTGCTCCGCCGTTGAAGGGACGCTTGGGCCGAAGGGACTCGATACGATGCTGGTCGGCGGACCCGGCGGCAAGGTCATCATTACGAATGACGGGGTCACCATTCTCGAGCATATGGATGTGTCGCATCCGGCGGCAAGGCTGATGATTCAGGTCGCCCAGTCGCAGCAGGAGCATATCGGTGACGGCACGACGACGGCGACGGTGCTCGCCGGAGCGATGGTCGCCGAAGGCGTCGACCGGGTGACGCGGGGCGTTCCCGTCGCCAAGGTCGTCGCCGGCCTGCAGCAGGGCGTCGCCCATGCGGCAAAGCTGCTGCGCGAGCGGGCGCGGCCGCTCGCGGGTGTGGACGATCCGCTGCTGGAGCGGATCGCCTACACGGCCGGGCGCGAGCAGAGCGACATCGCCGCGCTCGTCGTGGAGGCGGCGCGCCGCGTCGGCGCCGCGAGGCTGAGCGAGGCGGGCTTCCGCCTCGCCGACTGCGTCCGCGCCCATGAGGGCGCGGACAGCGAGGTGTGGCCCGGCCTGCTGCTGCGCGGGCAGCCGGGCCACACGGGCGAGCCGCCCGCCGCCGGGGCGGGCGTGCTCGTGCTCGCCGATGCGCTCGAGCCGGAGCGCATCGAGGAGGAAGCCCTGGCGAGCGAAGCGGGCTTCCGCCGGTACGTGGAGCTCCGCGAGCGATTTGCGGCCGACCTCGGCAAGCTCGAGGAGCTTGGTGTCGGCCTGATCGCGGCGGAGCGGGGCGCCGGCCCCGAGGCGGAGCAGTTCTGCGCCGACCGGGGCATCGTGCTCCTCCAGCGCGTGACGCGCAAGGAGCTCGCGGCGCTGGCCGCGTACACCGGCGCGCGGCCGGTGAAGCGCACGGCGCTGCGGCGCAGCGCCGCCGAGCTGGCGCCGCTGCTCGGCGCGGCACGCAGCGTGCGCTACGACGAGCGGCTGCGCCACGTGCGCATCGCCGGCGGGGCCGGCGATGCCGTGACGCTGCTCGTCGGCGCGGCGACCCGCGATGCGGTCGGCGAGCGCTCCCGCATTGCGCGGGACGCCGCCGCGGCCGTGCAGGCCGCCGTCCGCGGCGGCTACGTGCCCGGCGGCGGCGCTGTGGAGATGGCCGTCGCCTACGAGCTCGACCGGCTGCGCGACACGGTCAAGGGCATGGAGGGTTTCGGCATCGACGCTGTCGCCGCAGCGCTCAGGAAGCCGCTTGCGCAGATCGTCGCCAACGCCGGCTTCAACCCGCTCGAGAAGGTGGAGGAGCTGAAGGCGGCGCAGCTGAGCGGCCGCACCGACGCGATCGGCATCGATTGCGACAACGGCTCGCTGGCCGATATGATCGAGTCGGGCGTGCTCGACCCGACCGAGGTGAAGCTGCACGCGCTGCAAGCGGCGGGCGAAATCGCCGCCGCCGTGCTGCGGATTCATACCGTGATCAAAATGAAATCGCCGTCCGCCGGCGAAGAGGCTTGAGCCTCACCTGAATTGGGAACAATGGTTACGGATGCTCTGCGCCCGTGACCTTGTATATACAGCGAACTAATTTAAGGGGGTGAACACATTGAGTACGGATCAAAAGCGTGAGGACGCTACATACGAAGCGGAGACGGCACAAGCGTCCGAGCAGACTGAAGCTAATGAGGCGGCACAGACGGACGAAGCTGCGGCCGAAGCCGCACCCGAAGCGACTGCAGAAGCTACCGATAACAAGGAGCTTGACGAGCTGCGCAAGCAAGCGGACGACAACTACCAGCGTTTCCTGCGCACACAGGCCGATTTCGATAACTTCCGCCGCCGCGCGCGTCAGGAGAAAGAGGATTTCGCCAAGTACGCATCGCTGAAGCTGATCGAACAGCTCCTGCCGGTTGTCGACAATTTCAACCGGGCGCTGTCGACGAGCAAGGAGACGCGGGATTTTGACGCGCTGCTCAAAGGCATCGAAATGACGTACCGTCAGCTCGACCAGGTGCTCGTGCAGGAAGGCCTGACCCCGATCGAAGCGGTCGGCCAGCCGTTCAACCCGGAGCTGCACCAAGCGGTTATGCAGGTGGAGTCGGAGGAGCATGGCGAAGGCATCGTCGTCGAAGAGCTGCAGAAGGGCTACATGCTGAAAGATAAAGTCATTCGTCCGGCCATGGTCAAGGTCAGCGTTTAATAAAGGACGCGGACGCCAACAGCCGTGCAATTATATAAAGGAGGATTAACCCCATGGGTAAAGTGATAGGCATCGACTTAGGGACAACGAACTCTTGCGTAGCGGTCATGGAGGGCGGCGAACCCGTCGTCATCCCGAACGCGGAGGGCAACCGCACGACCCCTTCGGTCGTCGGCTTCAAGAAGGACGGCGAGCGCATCGTCGGTGAAACGGCAAAGCGCCAAGCGATCACGAATCCGGATCGGACCATCATCTCGATTAAGCGTCATATGGGTACAAACCATAAAGAAACCATCGACGGCAGCAACTACACGCCGCAGGAAATTTCCGCGATGATTCTGCAGAAGCTGAAGGCCGATGCGGAAGCTTACCTCGGTCAGCCGGTTACGCAGGCGGTCATTACGGTTCCTGCATACTTCAACGACAGCCAGCGTCAAGCGACGAAGGACGCAGGCAAGATCGCCGGTCTCGAAGTGCTCCGTATCGTCAACGAGCCTACGGCTGCTGCGCTGGCGTACGGTTTGGACAAAGACGAAGGCAAGGATCAAACCATTCTCGTTTACGACCTCGGGGGCGGTACGTTCGACGTATCGATTCTTGAGCTCGGCGACGGCTTCTTCGAAGTAAAGGCAACGAGCGGCGACAACCGCCTTGGCGGCGATGACTTCGACCAAGTCATCATCGATTACCTCGTAGCTGAATTTAAGAAGGAGCAGGGCATCGACTTAAGCAAGGATAAAGCGGCCGTACAGCGTCTGAAGGATGCGGCGGAGAAGGCGAAGAAGGAGCTGTCCGGCGTTCTGACGACGACAATCTCCCTGCCGTTCATCACTGTCGTAGACGGCGTACCGCAGCACTTGGAAGTGAACCTGACTCGCGCCAAGTTCGAAGAGCTCAGCGCTCATCTTGTCGAGCGCACGATGGGTCCGACGCGCCAAGCGCTGTCCGACTCCGGCTTGTCGCCGAACCAGATTGACAAAGTCGTACTCGTCGGCGGCTCCTCGCGGATTCCTGCCGTACAAGACGCAATCAAGCGCCTGCTCGGCAAAGAGCCATACAAGGGCGTGAACCCTGACGAAGTCGTGGCCATCGGCGCTGCGGTTCAGGCCGGCGTTCTGACCGGCGACGTGAAGGATGTTGTTCTGCTCGACGTGACTCCTCTGTCGCTCGGAATTGAAACTGCAGGCGGAGTCTTCACGAAAATGATCGACCGCAACACGACGATTCCGACCTCGAAGTCGCAGGTGTTCTCGACATACGCGGACAATCAAACGAGCGTAGAGATTCACGTGCTGCAAGGCGAGCGCTCGATGGCGGCCGACAACAAGACGCTGGGCCGCTTTATGCTGGGCGACATTCCGCCTGCGCCGCGCGGTATCCCGCAAATCGAAGTTACGTTCGACATCGACGCCAACGGCATCGTAAACGTATCCGCTCAGGATAAGGGTACCGGCAAGGTGCAAAAAATTACGATCACGTCCTCCGGCGGCCTGACTCCGGAAGAGATCGACCGCATGATGAAGGATGCCGAGGCTCACGCCGAGGAGGACCGCAAGCGCAAGGAGCTTGTGGAAGTCCGCAACCAGGCGGATCAGCTCGTATACACGACCGAAAAGACGATTAAAGACCTTGGGGATAAGGTCGACGCATCCGAGATCGACAAAGCGAATGCGGCGAAAGATAAAGTGAAGCAAGCGCTCGAAGGCAACGACCTGGATGCGATCAAGAAAGCGACGGAAGAGCTGACGGAAATCGTGCAGCAGCTGTCCGTGAAGCTGTATGAGCAGGCCGGGGCCCAGCAAGGCGCGGCAGGCGGTGCAGCCGACGGCGCGGGTGCGGGCGCAGGCGAAGCGCCGAAGCGCGACAACGTGGTCGACGCCGACTATGAAGTCGTTGACGACAAGAAATAATCCGTGTAAGGTACAAGGTAGGGCCGCGGGCAGCCGCGGCTCTTACTCTACGCGAACAGGGCGAACGAAACCGCACATGCGCGTAACCATTGGGAGTGGAGACTTAGCATGAGCAAACGCGATTATTACGAGGTGCTTGGCCTATCCAAGAACGCCTCGGCTGACGATATTAAGAAGGCTTACCGCAAGCTGGCCCGCGAGTACCATCCGGACGTGAATAAAGCGGCGGACGCCGAGACGAAATTCAAAGAAGTGAAGGAAGCGTACGACGTACTGAGCGACGATCAGAAGAAAGCGACGTACGACCGTTTCGGCCACGTCGATCCGAATCAAGGAATGGGCGGCGGCGGAATGGGCGCCGACTTCGGCGGCTTCGGCGACATCTTCGATATGTTCTTCGGCGGCCAGCAGCGCCGCAACCCGAACGCGCCGCAGCGCGGCAGCGACCTGCAGTATAACTTGACGATCGAGTTCAAGGAAGCGGTGTTCGGCAAGGAGATGGACATCCATATTCCGCGTACCGAGACGTGCGACACTTGTCACGGCTCCGGCGCCAAGCCGGGTACGCATCCCGACACATGCTCCGTCTGCCGCGGCACCGGCCAGCAGGAGGTCGTGCAGAACACGGCGTTTGGTCGCATCGTCAACCGCCGCGTCTGCTCGAACTGTAACGGCCAGGGCAAGATCATCAAGGACAAGTGCGGCACTTGCCACGGTACGGGCAAAGTGAAGAAGCAGCGGACGATTCATATCAAGATTCCTGCCGGTGTCGACGACGGCGCGCAATTGCGCGTTTCCGGCGAAGGCGAAGGGGGAACCCGCGGCGGACCTCCGGGTGATTTGTACGTTGTCATTCGCGTGAAAGCGCACGACTTCTTTGAACGCGAAGGGGACGATATTTATTGCGAGGTGCCGCTGACGTTCGCGCAGGCCGCCCTCGGCGATGAGATCGAAATTCCGACGCTGACCGAGAAGGTCAAGCTGAAGATTCCGGCCGGCACGCAAACGGACACGTACTTCCGCCTTAAGGGCAAAGGGGTGCCCCGTCTGCGCGGCTACGGCTCCGGCGACCAGCACGTGAAGGTCGTCGTCGTGACGCCGACGAATTTGACCGAGCATCAGAAAGAATTGCTCCGCGAGCTGGCCAAAGACAGCGGGGAGCATACGCACGAGCAGAGCCAATCGATATTCGAACGGATGAAGAAAGCGTTTCTAGGGGAATAGTTATTTCAGATAAAGCTTGGCCTCCTTGCAGCCCGGTTACGGGAAGCAGGGAGGCCTTTTTGGCTTTTGCTGATGACACTGGCATAATTTTCGCGGGTCTACAGACACTAGATGTATTCTTAGCAAAGAAGGAGTGTTTCCGAATGAGCGACAACAACCGCGAACTGCCGATCGGCAAAAACGAAGACGTCGAGTTTGCCAAGGATATGGCCGATGAAGACGATTTGGAAGCGTTGGAACGAGCGCATGAAGCGGATGCTCGGCAAGAAAACCCGTAGGAGGTGGAAGCTGACGTGAGCGAACGAGCGATTTTGGCCTATTTTCAAAGTCCGGAGCAAGCGGAAGGCGTCGCCTCCAAGCTGAAAGCGTTGCGGGTGGAGACGATTCAAATCGACCGGATCAGCCCTTATCCCAGCGAAAGCGATATGGGCGTCGATCATGTGATGAATCCGCTGACGAGCGATTTTCCCGGCCTGGGAGCATTGACGCTGAATGCGAATTTCAATTCGCGGGACGCAGCGATTCTCGCCGCCGCTTCGCCGGCCGCTTCCGGCATGAGCGACGGCGGCGCTCATCCGGTCACCGGCCGCGATATTCTGCTGACCGCCGTCGTCAACGAGTCGGTTTATGAGCAGGCGATGAGCGTAATCGAGCAAAGCGGCGGGATGACGTAATCATACCAACACATTGGAGGTAACGATCAGATGCCTATTGCTCATGTGAATGGGACGGAGCTCCACTATCATGCGAAAGGCTCCGGCGTACCCGTCATCTTCATCCACCCGCCGCTGCTGAATTCGGCGATATTCCGGTATCAGCAAGTGCAGCTCTCCGATGAATATAAAATCATTACGTTCGACATCCGGGGGCATGGCTACAGCGCCCATTCGGACGAAGAAGTAACGATCCCGCTCGTCGTATCCGATATGATCGCGCTGCTGGACAAGCTGGACATCGATCAAGCTTATGTATGCGGTTATTCGGCCGGCGGCGCGATTGCGCTTGAGGCGCTGCTTGAGGCGCCGTCGCGTTTTATCGGAGGCGTTGTCGCAAGCGGTATGTCCGAGGTCAGAGATATCAGTCTGAAGTCAAAGCTGATTGGCGCCGAGTTCCTGTCCATGCCGCTGTTTATCCGGCTGCTGAACCTTGGCGTCAGCTACGGCAATGCGGACATGGGACTCACGTTCAAAAATTTGTACCGCCACGCAAAGCACGGTAATATCGATAATATCCGCCAATATTACCGGGCCAGCCATCTGTTCAACTGCACCGACAGGCTGCACTATATCTCCAGCCCGCTGCTGGTTATGTACGGCGAGCATGACGAGCTTCACCGTAAATATTCGGAGCTCATCCTGCGCCGGTTGCCTCTGGCGAAGCGCGCCGTCATTCGCGACGAAGGCCACTATTTATTCACGAAGGGCGCTTCCAAGACGAACGAGGTGCTGCGGGCATGGTTCAAGTATGCCGAGGAGCAGCAGCCGGACAAGCCGGTGTACCGCGGGCACCCTTCGGTCGAAACGCCCGCGATCGACACGGTTGAGCCGGAGCACACTCATGTATGATCGATTCCGTTTACGATCCCGGTCCGCTGGTTAGCGGGTCGGGATTTTCTGTGCGTGAAGCTGTTTCAAACAGCTTATTCCAAGGTACAAAGACCTAGCGGGCTTCCGGTCGTTAACCGTTCAGTTTTCTATCATATTAATTTTTCTTCACATTTCATAGACCTCGCTCTATTCAATTGACCGTCGGAAAACCCTCGCCCAGCAACAATTTCCACCATATCCCAGCGTTATGACCTTCACGAAAACTTCATAAAAGCGTCCGTTTCGTCCACAATTCTTTTAGAAACCTCTAACATTGTGCTAATAGTTGAGAGTTACTTTATTAGGGAGATGATGGAAGTCGATCCGTCGGGAAGTCGAGCTGGAATAAAATAGTACACTTGGCTTATGTTCATCCGAGTTACAAAATTTATATAATCGTCATTGGCTGTAAAAAAGACCTAAATATACACATTATGGGAGCGAGGGAAATGACGAATTCACGCATGTATTCGTGGTTTCCGGGTGCGGAACCACGCACTTCGGCGAAGCTGCGGTTATTTTGTTTTCCATATGCCGGTGCCGGGGCATCGGTGTTTCGCCAGTGGCGGAGCCATCTGCCGCATGACATCGACGTTATTCCCGTCCAGCTGCCGGGCCGCGAAAGCCGGGCTCTGGAGGCGCCGATCGAATCGCTGAACACGGTCGTTCAAACGATTGCCCGGGAGATCACTCCGCTGCTTCAACTGCCATTCGCTTTCTTCGGCCACAGCATGGGCGCCCTGATCGCATTCGAGACGGCCCGCAGGCTGCGGTACACTCACCACGTCAGTCCGGTACATCTTATCGTATCAGGCAAGAGCGCTCCTCAGCTTCCCTCAACCAGACCTCATCTTCACAATCTGCCTGAAGAACAATTCATTGAAGAAATTCGCAACATGCAAGGAACTCCGGAGGAAATATTGCAAAACCGCGAGCTGATGCAGCTGCTGCTGCCGCGCCTTCGCGCCGATTTCTCCGTTTGCGATACGTATGCCTTCGCTCCGGGTGAGACGCTGCCTTGTCCGATTACGGTACTTGGCGGTACGGAAGATTCGGGTGTGAGTCCGGAATCGCTGCAAGGCTGGAAGGAGCATACGAAGGAAGCTTTCCAAGTCCGCATGTTCCGGGGCAACCACTTTTTCCTGAACGATCAAGTTCCGGCTGTGACGGAAGCCGTCTTGGACGCGATCCGTACGCAAACCGGCCGGCAGCCTGCAGTCGCTGCAGCTTCCGCTGCTGCAAGAGAGCTCGTCTAACGACCCGGTAATATTTACTGCCATATAAAGAATAGGAGTGGTACTTGATGAACACCTTCGAGAGACTGGAAGCCAACGTACGATCGTATTGCCGGTCGTTTCCGGATGTATTCGTGCGGGCCAAGGGGGCGCAGCTCTTTTCGCAAACGGGCGGAGCGTTCGTCGATTTCTTCGCGGGCGCCGGTGCGCTGAATTACGGGCATAACAACGACTATATCAAAGGCCGGTTGATCCAGTATTTGGAGGAAGACGGCATCAGCCACGGTCTGGATATGTATACGTCGGCGAAAGAGGCGTTCCTGCAAACGTTCGAATCGCTCATTCTGGCTCCGCGCGCTTTGGATTACAAAGTGCAGTTTTGCGGTCCGACCGGCGCTAATGCGGTGGAAGCGGCGCTGAAGCTGGCCCGGAAAGTGAAAGGACGATCCGGCATCTTTGCGTTCATGGGCGGCTTTCACGGCATGTCGCTCGGCGCATTGTCGGCTACCAGCAATCTGTTTCACCGCGAAGCTGCCGGCGTCGCTCTTCACGACGTCACGTTCATGCCGTTCCCCTGCGGCGGTCCCGGCGCTGACTTCGATACGATCCGCTACATCGATTCGATTCTTGAAGACGATCATTCGGGCGTTTCGAAGCCGGCTGCAATAATCGTGGAGACGATCCAAGCCGAGGGCGGCTTGAACTTCGCTCCGGTCGAGTGGCTGAAGCAGCTGCGGGCGTTGTGCGACAAGCATGACATCCTGCTCATCGTCGACGATATTCAAGTCGGCTGCGGCCGCGTCGGTCCGTTCTTCTCCTTCGAGCCGGCCGAGATCGTACCGGATTTGGTCGTACTGTCCAAGTCGATCTCCGGCTTCGGCTTGCCGATGTCGCTCGTTCTGTTCCGCAGAGAGCTGGATGCATGGCGGCCGGGCGAGCATACCGGGACGTTCCGGGGCAACCAGCTTGCCTTCGTCGGCGCGAAGGCCGCCTTGGAATACCGCGAGGAAGTTCTGCTGGAAGCCGAGACGCTGCGCAAGGGAGCGTGGGTCGAGCGGTTCCTGCAGGAGGAAATCGCACCGCTGAGTGATCGGATTGCCATCCGGGGTGCAGGCCTGCTATGGGGTGTCGACGTGTCCGCCGCCGGTCCGCATGAGCTGTCCAAAGGAATCGCTACCCGCTGCTATGAACTCGGCCTTGTCATTGAGCGGGTAGGCCGTCACGACAACGTTCTGAAGATCATGCCCCCACTGACGATTTCGGATGCCGAGCTCGAGACCGGCTGCCGCATTCTCAAACAAGCCGTGAGTGAAAGCCTGGAGAAGCTCGGAGCGCTGGAGCCTGCTCTCGTATAAGCGCATAACCATTTTCGAGGAGAGTGTCTGTTTTGAAGAAAAAAGCCGTATTCCTGCTCTTGTCGCTGCTGCTAATGCTGTCTGTCGCCATTACGCCGGCTTATGCCGCCGCCCCCAACCCCAACTTGTCGAAAGTGCCGGGTACGTGGGCGCCGGGCGCTACTCCTCCGAACTTGAACCCGAATGCTCCTATCGTATTGTTCGTGCAAGGCTTAACAAGCTACGCCGGTATGTGGTACAACGAGAGCGACATGTACCAAACCGCCTATAACAACGGATATCAGACCGCATTCGTCGAGCTGTACGATTCCGCCGGCACGCCGAAAAGCATGTGGGATAACGGGAAAATATTGGCCGACCGCATCGTCGAGATTTCCAAGCATTACAATAAAAAAATCGTCGTTGTCGCTCACAGTAAAGGCGGCGTCGATACGCAAACAGCACTTGTTCATTACAACGCATATCCGTACGTATCCAATGTGATTACGCTTAGCTCGCCGCACTACGGCTCCCAGCTCGCCGATTTGGCGTACAGCTCCTGGGCCGGCTGGCTCGCCCAGCTGATCGGGTACCAGAGCGACGGCGCGTACTCGATGCAAACGTCGTACATGAAATACTTCCGCTCGATCACGGATTCGCATGTCAACGCAAGCAAGAACAAGTTTTTCACGTTCGCGGGAAATGACTGGAATGCCGGTACGGCAGCGCATTTTGCCGGCGGCCTGTACTTATCGTTCTACGGACCGAATGACGGTGTCGTGACTGTCGCCAATTCTTACATTCCGAAAGGCACGATGGTACGTGTCGGTGCATGGAGCCACCAGACGATCCGTAACGGCTCCAGCACGTTCAGCTTGTTCAAGCCGTATTTGACGACGAACACCCTGGCGCTTGCCCCGGCGGCGAAGGACGACGGCCGTGCGGTAGCGATCGCGGCTGCAGACGTCGAATCCTCGGCAAGAGCGGAGGCTTCGGCGGCGGAAGAGGCGAGCGATGTGCTCGTACGCGGCGGCAGCCATAACGGTCAAGCGGTAGAGAAGTTTCTCGTCGAGAACGATGTGCGAAGCATCAAGCTGACGTGGATGAGCGATCAGCAGCTGTCCGAGCTAGAGCTGACCGACCCGGACGGCAAAACGCGGAAAGTCAAAGTTTCCGCAGCTCAGGATCAGGAAGGCATCTTCAAAGGCGCATGGATTCATACTGCTGAAGTGAAGAAGCCAAAGTCGGGTGAGTGGACTGTCCAAGCAACGAGCGAACGATCCGGCGCATACCTGCTGACGGTTCAGTATGATTCCGATCTTGGCCGCAGCCTGAAGCTGAAGCCGAAGAAGGCCGGCAGCAATGATAAGGTGCAAGTGGAGATGAAGGGTCTTGCGGCACAACAGACAAAGCTGCGTTACTCCGTCAGCTTGGCGCCTGCGCAAGACAACAAGCAGAAGGGTAAAACGCGTAATCTGGTCGTAAACGAAACAGCGAACGCGCAGGATGAGATCGGCCTGCCTTCCGGACACGGCAGCGGCGTATATAACGTGACCGTTGATGTGGCCGGTCAAACGCCGCAAGGCGTACCTTTCGAACGGACACTGATTCGTTCCATCTATGAGGATGAGAAGGGTGAGCGGTATTGAGCGTCAGTCTGCTAGCTGTCTCTTTATCCCCAAACCGCAATTACGACGAGTTCGATAAACTGCTTGAGGCAGCGTCCCCCGAGAAGAAGGCGAAGGCGGCGGCGTTCCGCTGCCGGGACGACGCTTGGCGGACGCTCGTCGGCGAAGCGCTGGCCCGGACCGCGGTCGGCGAACGGCTTGGCATCGCTCCGAACCGCATCGAATTCGGATCGAGCGCTTATGGCAAGCCGTATGTGGTGGGTGCGCCGGAGCTGCATTTCAACGTGTCGCATTCGGGCTCGTGGGTCGTGTGCGCCGTTGCGAGACAGCCGGTCGGCGTCGATGTGGAACGGATGCAGCCGGTCGACTTGTCGGTGGCGCACCGCTTCTTCAGCAGGCAGGAGCAGCGGGATCTCGCCGATAAGCTTCCACATGAACAGGAAGAGTATTTTTACGATCTGTGGACGCTGAAGGAGAGCTACATTAAGTGCCATGGACACGGCCTGTCGCTGCGGCTTGACAGCTTCACCGTGCGCGTCGAACCCGGCGGTCAGGTGACCGCCTGGATGCCGCAAGGAGAGCCGCCGTACAGCTTCCGCCGGTATGCGTTCGTGCCCGGCTACAAGCTCGCGCTTTGCTCGGGGGAATCCGAGCTCCCGGAGCGCTGGCAAACGGTAAGTGTGCAACAAATCGTAGAAGAGCTGCTTCGGTAGCTCTTTCTTTTTTTGCTTGGGCAGATAGTGTACAATAGGCGGAGTTGCATGTACATATAGGAGGCTGTGTAGATGAAATGGGTTGAGATTACCGTCCACACGACCGAGGAAGCGGTCGAGATGGTTTCGAATTTTTTTCACGAGCTCGGGGCCGGCGGCGTCACGATTGAAGAATCGGGTACGCTGAACAAGCCGCGCGATACGTCGCTCGGTCAGTGGTATGAGACGCCGCTGAACGACATTCCGGAAGGTGAAGCCGTCCTGCAGGGCTACTTCCTGGAAGGAACGGACATTGATGAGGTGCTGGCGGAGCTGAAACGGCGCGTGGCTGAGCTGCCGGACTACCAGATCGATATCGGGCAGCCGGAATATTCGGTTCGCGTCGTAGACGAGCAGGATTGGGCGAATTCGTGGAAGCAATATTTTAAGCCGCTGCGGGTAACGGACCGGTTGACGATTAAGCCTACCTGGGAGCCGTATGAGCCGTCGGAAGGCGAAATCATCCTGGAGCTGGATCCGGGAATGGCATTCGGCACCGGTACGCACGCCACAACGTCGCTGTGCCTGAAGACGCTGGAGCAAGTGATCCGGCCCGGCGATCACGTCATCGACGTTGGTACAGGTTCGGGCATTCTTGCGATCGCCGCGGCGAAGCTGGGAGCCGGTCATGTACTTGCGCTGGATCTTGATCCGGTAGCGGTGTCGAGCGCAACGGAGAACGTGCGGCTCAACGGCTTGGACGATGCGGTGACGGTGCGTCACAGCGATTTGCTGCAGGCGCTCAAGGATAGCGGCGAAGGAGAAGGCGTCGGCGTGAAGATGCCGGTGCAGGTTGTCGTGGCGAACATTCTCGCCGAAATTATTTTGCTGTTCATCGACGATGTCGCCCAGGTGCTGCCGAGCGGGGGCAAGTACATCGTGTCGGGGATTATTACGGCGAAGGAAGCGGTTATTGAGGAAGCCCTTAAAGCCGCGGGGTTTGAAATCGAGAGCAAGCACACCGATTCGGATTGGGTCGTGTTCGTTGCCGTTAAGAAGTAGGTGAGCCGCCGTGTCGTTGGAAAATTTATTCGCCTTCCCGCTGGACCAGCTCCCATTCATCGTTCTCGTGCTCATTATTGCGTTTACGGTGCATGAGTTCGCACATGCTTACGCAGCATACAAGCTTGGCGATCCGACCGCGAAGCAGCTGCGCCGTGTAACGCTCAACCCTGTCGAGCACATCAGCTTGCTCGGGATGATCTTGTTCGTAATTGCCGGCTTCGGATGGGCGAAGCCGGTTCCCGTCAATCGGGCTAATTTCCGGAAGCCCCGGCTTATGAGCATCATAACGACGGCGGCGGGACCCGTAAGCAATCTGGTGCTCGCCTTCGTCGGCATTGCTGCAGTGTTCGTCATTAATGAGTTTCATATGTTGGAGCATTCCAGCGACGGTGTCAATATGGCCGTGATGACGTTCCTGAGATATCACATTTACACCAACATCATTTTGTTCTTATTCAATTTACTGCCGATCCCTCCGCTTGACGGATACCGTATTTTATATGACGTCGTTCCGGAGCGTGCGTCCCGCAGTTTCGGCAAATTCGAGCAGTGGGCGCTTTACATTTTCCTATTATTTATTTTCATTCCGCCGCTTTCCCGCTATACGCTAGGGCCTTTGTTCATGCTGCGCTATCCGATTGCGGAATGGCTCAGCTGGCCGTTAGAGCAGCTATTCGGATTTCAGATCATCTGGCGTCACTTCTTTTAGTCCAAGCGAGTTCGCCGATCGGGACGGATTTGGAATGAACTATGGTGAAAGCTGCCGACTTGACGATTTATAAATAATAATAGACGGCTCTGCCGCTTCATTGAAGCCGGGGCCGTTTTTGTTTTATACATATCCTGCAGTAACATATGTTGGGGTGCGGTAGCATTTTGCTCGAAAATGCAGTATGATAGACGTTGATTTATTTCGAAACATGAAGGTAGAGAGCAGATGCAGCGATATTTTGTAGACCCGCGGATGTGGGTTGATGATATGGTTTCCATAACAGGTGACGACGCTCACCATCTAACGCGGGTTATGCGCGCGGAGGAAGGCGATGTCGTTATTGTCAGCGACGGGCTTGGCCGGGAAGCGAAAGCGAAGCTGGTGTCCTTCGAGAAGTCCGAGGTGAAGGCTGCCGTACTCGAAGCGCTCCCGCTCGAAGCCGAGCCTTCCGTTGACGTCTGGATCGGGCAAAGCTTGCCGAAGGGCGACAAGATGGAAACGGTCATCCAGAAGGGAACGGAGATCGGTGCCGCACGGTTTGTGCCGTTCTTATCGGAGCGCACGGTCGTGCAGTACGATGCCCGCAAAGAAGCGAAGCGCACGGAGCGCTGGGGCAAGATCGCCAAAGAAGCGGCCGAGCAGGCGCATCGCAACCGGATCCCGGCGATTGAGCCGGTGCGCTCTTGGAAGGAGCTGCTTCAGCTGGCGCGTGAAGCGGACGCCGCATGGCTATGCTACGAGAAGGAAGATGCAGTCGGGCTGAAGGACGCGCTGCTTTCCTGGAAGGCGGAGCGTGGCGGCAAGGACGGCTTGAAGCCGAAGCTGCTGCTGCTCGTCGGGCCGGAAGGCGGCTTCAGCGAGAAGGAGGCCGCGGAAGCGGAAGCTGCGGGCTGCCGGGTCGTTACGCTGGGCAAACGGATTTTGCGCACGGAGACGGCGGCGATGGTCGGTTTGTCGTGCATTTTATATGAAGTCGGAGAGATGGGAGGGCAATAAGAGATGGCAACAGTTGCATTTCATACGCTAGGCTGTAAAGTGAATTTCTACGACACGGAAGCCATTTGGCAAAAGTTCAAGGCTGCCGGCTACGAGCAGGTGGACTTCGAGCAGACGGCGGACGTGTACGTGATCAATACATGTACGGTAACGAATACGGGTGACAAGAAGAGCCGCCAGATGATCCGCCGCGCGGTGCGCCGCAATCCGGATGCGATCGTCGCGGTGACGGGCTGCTATGCCCAGACGTCCCCTGCGGAAATCCTGGCGATTCCGGGCGTTGATCTCGTTATCGGGACGCAGGATCGCGAAAATATTATCCCGCTGGTGAAGCGGTTCGAAGCGGAACGCCAGCCGATCAACGCAGTACGCAACATTATGAAGACACGGCAGTTCGAGGAGCTGGATGTACCGGATTTTGCCCATCAGACGCGGGCGTTCTTGAAAATTCAGGAGGGCTGCAACAATTTCTGCACCTTCTGCATTATCCCTTGGTCGCGCGGCCTGATGCGCAGCCGGGAGCCGGAAAGCGTGCTGAAGCAGGCGCGGCTGCTCGTCGATGCGGGCTATCAGGAAATCGTTCTGACGGGCATTCATACCGGCGGCTATGGCGAGGATCTTGAAGATTATTCGCTTGCCAAGCTGCTGCGAGATCTCGATCAGGTCGAAGGGCTGAAGCGGATCCGTATTTCTTCTATTGAAGCGAGCCAAATTACCGAGGAAGTGCTGGATGTACTGAACACCTCGGACAAAATGTGCCGCCACCTGCATATTCCGCTGCAAGCGGGCTCCGATGAGGTGCTGCGCCGCATGCGCCGCAAGTACACAACCGCAGAATTCGCCGAGAAGCTGCGCCGCATCCGCGAAGCGATGCCGGGCGTAGCGATTACGACCGACCTGATCGTCGGCTTCCCGGGTGAAACCGAGGAGCTGTTCCGCGAAGGCTATCAGTTTATTGAAGCGATGAATTTTGCCGAGATGCACGTGTTCCCGTACTCAAAGCGTACCGGTACGCCGGCGGCGCGGATGGACGACCAGATCGACGAGGAAGTGAAAAACGTTCGCGTCCACGAGCTGATCGATATGTCCGAGCGCAATCAGCTGGCTTACGCTCAGCAATTTGTCGGGCAAGTTGTGGAAGTCATTCCGGAGCGTGACCAGAAGGGGGCCCTGGAGGCCGGCATGCTGATGGGGTATTCGGACAATTATTTGCAAATCGTATTTGAAGGCGGCGAAGAGCTGATCGGCAAAATGTGCCGTGTCGAGCTGACGGAAGCGGGCGTTAACGAAAATCGCGGCCGGCTTGTCAACGTTGAGGAGAAGGCTCCTGCAGTTCCTTCAGCTGCACCGGCAGCGGCAGCTAACTGGTAATTTAAGTATGGTATAATGGATTTTATCCCGGCGTTCTGCTTGTACAGGCGAGAGCCGCCGGGTAAAATCCTTTGTTTGTTTGCAGGAAGATTAACCCCAACTACATAGGAGAAGGTGATACCGATGACAGTTGATCCGAAAACGTTAGCGGCTTACATCGACCATACGCTGCTGAAGCCGGATGCACGCCGGGAAGCGATTGAGAAGCTTTGCTTTGAAGCAAGAAAATACGGATTTTACAGTGTTTGCGTGAACGGCCAGTGGGTGTCGCTTTGCAAGGAGCTGCTCGACGGCACTCCGGTTAAGGTTGCCGCCGTAGTCGGCTTTCCGCTCGGGGCCGGAAAAAGCGAGGTGAAGGCGTTCGAGGCGGCGGAAGCCGTTGAGGATGGAGCGAGTGAAATCGATATGGTGCTGCCGATCGGCTCCCTGCTCGATGGGGATTACGACGCGGTTCGCAATGATATCGCGCATGTCGTTGAAGCGGTAAGCGGCTCGGCGATCGTTAAGGTCATCATGGAAACCGGGTTCTTGTCGGACGAGCAAATTGTAGCGGCGTGCAAGCTGTCGGAGGAAGCCGGCGCTCACTTCGTAAAGACGTCGACAGGCTTCGGACCGGGCGGCGCAACCGTGGAGCATATTCGTCTGATGCGGGCTTCCGTCTCCCCGTCAATCGGCGTGAAGGCGTCCGGCGGCGTGCGCGACGCGCAGGCGGCGCAGGCGATGATCGAAGCGGGGGCAACACGGCTAGGCACCTCGTCCGGGGTTGCCATCATAAACGGAATTCAAGGTTCTTCCACTTATTAAGATAGCAGAGCGGCAGTGCAAGCACGGAGCAGACGATATTGAACAGCGTTTGAGCGCGGGCGATTTGGGCGGCTTCGCCGGCGGTCATCCACGCGGTGATATGGAACAGCAGCCCGATTAGAGGGAAGAAGAGGAGCGTACCGCCGACATTCAGCAGGATGTGCGACCACGCCACGTACCGGCCTGCTTTCGTACCACCGACAGCCGCGATCAGCGCGGTAACGCAGGTGCCGATGTTGGCGCCCAGGACGATGGCGATGCCCAATTCGACGGACACCGCTTGAATGGAAGCGAGCGACATCGTAAGCGCAATCGTTGCCGCACTGGAGTGGACGAGCGCAGTGACGCAGGCGCCGGCAACGACGCCCCAGAGAAGCGACTGCTGCGCCGCGGCGACGAACCAAGCGAATAAGCCGCGCTCGCGAAGCGGGGCTCCGATGGTTTGCATGATCTCGACACCGAGCAGGACGAGCGCGAAGCCGCATAAGGCAAGCGAAGCCCAGCGTACGTTCAGGAGCCAGGCTCGTTTGGCTGCGGCGCTATTGGACGGCAGCCAGGAGGCGAGCCATACTGCGCTGGAAACGAGAAGGATCGGCAGCCCCATGCCTTCGAGGCCCAGCCCGATCAGTTCCGTAGACAGGCAGGTGCCGATGTTCGTGCCGAGGATGACCCCCAGTGTAGAGGCAAAGCTGAGCACGCCAGCATTCACGAGGCCGATCGAAATGACGGTCACGGCGGTCGAGCTTTGCAGCACGGCGGTCAGCGCCGTTCCGGCCAGCAAGCCGCGGATCGGCGTACGGGTGAACATTTGCAGGATGTTGTGCAAATACGGGCCGGCCCACTGCTGAAGGGCGCTCTCCATCAGCTTCATCCCGAAAAGAAATATACATAAGCCTGCACAAACAGGAAGAATAATAGAAGTTATTATCATGCTGCGGGCTCCTTCTTGGCTGAACTGGGAAATGCGGGGCTTGTCCGTCAAAGCGGCGGGCAAGCCTCGTTCCAATGTATGCGAAGATCGGCTTGGGCATGTCAAATGGAAGGAAGACCGGAACATGGCAGCTGTTATACTGACTCGCAGCCGCAAGAAGCGGCTGGAAGCCGGACATCCCTGGGTGTTCGGAACGGAAATTGAAACGGTGGAGGGCGAGCCGCAGCCGGGTGCCGTCGTCGGCGTGTACGACCATGCGAGACGTTTCGTCGCTTCAGGCTATTACAATGCGGCATCGCAAATCCGCGTTCGCGTCGTTGATTATAAGCCGGTCGGGGAGCTGGATACCGCGTGGTTCCGCGAGCGCTTCGAGCGCTGCCGCGCGCACCGAGACCGCTTCGTGCCGGGTGCCGACGCTTGCCGGCTCGTCTACGGCGAAGCGGACCTGCTTCCGGGACTCATCGTCGACCGGTTCGGGGACGTGCTGGTCGTTCAAATTTTGACGCTCGGTATGGATGTTCGGCGAGAATCCATCGTGACGGCACTGGTCGATGTTTTCGGGCCGAGCGGCATATTCGAGCGCAGCGACGTCCACGTGCGCGAGCTGGAAGGACTGGAGCAGAGAACGGGCGTGCTGTACGGCGATTGTCCGCGGCATGTGCGGATTACGGAGAACGATATTCAGCTTGAAGTCGACATCGTTGAAGGACAGAAGACCGGCTATTTCTTTGATCAGCGCGAGAACCGGGCAGCGCTCAAGCCGCTCATGACCGGTTGGGGCCGCCGCAGCGGTATCGAGCTGCGCACGATAGCCGATGCGGACGGCGTGGAGCGTACCGTTCCGGTCAACGCTTCGGGCAAAGAGGTCACATTCCCGTATTGGGACGGAGCGACGGTGCTCGAATGCTTCTCCCATACCGGCTCGTTTACGCTGCACGCCTGCAAGTATGGGGCAAAGAAGGTGACGTGCCTGGATATTTCCGAGCATGCGATCGACAGCGCCCGGCGCAATGTGGAGCTGAACGGCTTCGGCGACCGCGTCGAGTTCGTCGTCGCCGATGCGTTCGACTATTTGCGGAAGCAGGTGCAAGGGCTCGACGAGAGGCGCAAGCGGAGTCAAGCGGGAAGCGCCGGTGCAGGCGGCAAAATCGATACGTCCAAGCCGCTCGCCAGCGAAGGGCGTACATGGGACGTCGTCATTCTCGACCCGCCGGCATTCGCGAAAAACCGGCAGGCGGTCGAAGGGGCGTGCCGCGGGTACAAGGACATCAACCTGCATGGCATGAAGCTGGTCAACGAGGGCGGATATCTCGTGACGGCGAGCTGCTCGTACCATGTACGTCCGGATTTGTTTCTGGAGACGATCCATGCGGCGGCGAACGATGCGGGCAAAATTCTTCGGCTCGTCGACTTCCGCGGCGCCGGGAAAGATCATCCGCAGCTGCTTGGGGTCGACGAGGGCAACTACTTGAAGTTCGCGGTTTTCGAGGTCAGAAGCAGACGGTAGATGTTCGGCGTAAGCATCCGCAAAGGCATAGGCATATCGGCATAAAACCGCTCCCCGAGGCTCAAGCTAAGTTTGTCATCAGCGACAAGACGAGCCTCGGGAGGAAGCAAATGATGAAGAAAGGCTTTGCAGCATTAACCGGAGCACTGCTGGTATCGGCCGCTTTCGCATTGCCCGCCTATGCAGATACACCGTATGACAGCGGTACGACCGGCACGACCCAAGGCGTGAGCAGCGGCATGCCAAGCGGCTTCGGCTCGACGGATGTGCGGGCGAACGGATCGAGCTCGGGTGTCGGCGTGAAGGACAATGCGGCCGCTGGCAGAACGGGGAGCGGGACGGCAGGATCGCTCAGCTCGGGTGCCGGAGCAGCCGGCGGGACGGCAGGAACGTCCTATACGGGAGGCAGTTCGACAAGCGGGATGAATGTATCGTCCAATACCGGAGGCGGAGCGACGAGCGGGACGACCGGCACGCGTAATGCCGTCACATCCGACACTTCGGGCACGACCAATCGTGCGCCGGGCACATCAGGCGTTTACGGCAAGACGCCGAGCGGCATGCCGGGCTCCGATATCGGATCGGACCCGACGGACGCAGCCGGCTCGACCACGCCGGGGATCGGGGCGACGGGGACAGGCTCCAACACCGACGGTACGCGGGGCCAACTGAATCCCGGTTCGTCGTTCACGGGCACGTCCGTCAGCGGAACGGACAATTCGAATGCGGTGCGCGTCTCCTCGCTTAGCCATCCGGAGCGTTCGTGGAGCTGGCTTGGCTTCGTCGGGCTGCTTGGGCTGATCGGTTTTGCCGGGCGCAGGGAAATCGTGCGGGAAGATTAGCCGGATGGAGCGGCGTCAAGCGCGATCATCTTACTACCGATGAAAACCATCGGTAAGCTGCTCGATCATGCCGCCGTCCAGGGAGTTAACGATGTAAAATATCGTTAACTGGCAGTAGTCAACGAGGGTCCGCCGCCTTTACCGGGGCGCTATAATGCCGAACAACAATCTCGTCTCTTTGGAGGCGGGATTTTTTATTTCCTAGTAAAATGGTAAAGTGGAAAAAAGTTTGATTAACCGGCTGCAAATGTCGATTGGCCTGAGCGCGCCAATTCTCCAGCCTGTTCAAAGGAGCGTCACTATGAGTCCTGCAGACATCAACCGGGTTATCCGTTTATTTCCTTTCCTTTCATCGCTCGCTCCATCGGATTGGCGGGAAGCTTCTTTACAGCGTGTACATCCCGGCGAGAAAACAAAAACAAGAGGAGATGAGCTGAACCACGCCATCCTCGTTGTCGCCGGATCCGTTCGCGTGTTTCGGATCAGCGAAGCAACAGGCAGGGAAATTACGCTGTATCGCGTTCGGAGCGGAGAGGTTTGCATTTTGATGATGGCAAGTATTTTGGGACAGACGGTTTACGGAGCCTCAGCCGAGGTCGAAACGGAGTGCGAGCTGCTCATCGTGCCGAGAGATACGTTCGAGAATTGGGCCCATCGGCATGAACATATTTCGCGTTATTTATTCAGCCAGGTCACCCGCAGAATGGCGCAGATGTCACAGTTGATCGATCAGGTGACCTTCATGCCGATCGGATACCGGTTGGCCGAGTTTCTTCTCCTCAAAGGTGAAGCTGACGGATCGCTTGCAATGACGCATGACCGGCTCGCCGTCGAACTCGGAACGTCCCGCGAGGTCGTCAGCCGCGGCTTGAAGGAGATGGAACGCGCCGGACTGCTCAAGCTGGGCCGCGGGAAAATCGAGCACATTGATCTCGGCGCATTGGACCGGATCCGGAGAGGGTATCAATGAAAAATGTCGGAGGAGCGGACAGGGTCGCTCGGTCGTTATACAGGCATGATTCGGGAAGCCATCCTTTGCATCGAGGGTGGTTTTTCTTATTGCTTTGACTATCCGGCATGAAAAATAATGCTTGCGGGTGACGTTACGTAACCCGATATAATCAAGCAAGAGAGGAGGGACGCTGTGAAAGGACTGGAAGGGTATGTCACGACAGGACAAATTGCCAAGCGGACGGGAATAACGGTTCGTACGCTGCGGTATTACGATCAAATCGGGCTGCTGACGCCCGCCAAATACGATCCGGCTTACGGAAGGCTGTACAGCAACGACGATTTGATTCGCCTGCAGCATATTCAGACGTTGAAATATATCGGGCTTAGCCTACAGGAAATTCAATCGGTCGTGGAGGATGAGCGGCAGCCCGGGCAAAGCTTCCGCAGCTCGCTCATGGCGCAGCGGGACGCGATTCGCCACAAAATCGCCAAGCTCGAAAACGTGCATACGGCGATTCACCGGACGATCGACAGTATCGATGCCGGTCAGCAGCACGCCGATTGGACGGTGCTGGCGGATTTGATTCAAGCCGTACATGAGGAGCAGAGCTGGCTTGAACAATACCAGACGGCAGCCCGCCTTCGTACGAGAATCGATCTGTACGACCGTTTCAGCGTCAATCCGATCGGCTGGCACCGCTGGGTGTTCGACCATCTCCTAAGCCTTCCCGGCAGTGCGGTGCTGGAATTGGGCGGCGGGGATGGAGCGCTCTGGACTCGTAATCTGGAGCGGGTTCCTGCCGATTGGAAGGTTAGCTTCACCGATTTGTCGAGGGGGATGGTGGCGGAGGCGCGCAGCCGGATCGGTCACGACCGCCGGTTTACGTTCTTGACCGCCGATGCCCAGGACATCCCGTTTCACGACGCAGCCTTCGATATCGTGATCGCTAACAACGTACTGTATCACGTGCGGAACATTCCGGGAGCATTAGCCGAAATTCGTCGGGTACTCAAGCCGGGAGGCACGTTTTGCACGTCGACGATGAGCATGCGGCATTTGAGAGAGGTAGAGCTTATCGCGGCTGGATTCGATCCCGCGGTGCAGGTGTTGGATCGGGTCATCGAACGCTTTCATCTGGATCATGCTCCGGACCAACTGGCGCCCTATTTCCGGCAGGCGGAGGTTCATCGGTATGACGACGAACTGCAGGTGACCGAGGCGCAGCCGCTCATCGACTACATCCTGTCGACCCCGATGAATGCCCGGGAGCTGCTCAGCGGGGAAAGGCTAACGGATTTTACGCGATACATCAAGGCCCGATTGCAGCAAGAAGGTAAGCTGATCATTACGAAAGATAACGGAATCGTTATGGGGAGGAACCTATGAACAAAGTGCGGAGCCGGCATCAGCCGACTATCAACATTGTGGAAGAGAAGCTGCTGTCCGATAATTGGTATATCCTGAAAAAAATCACGTTCGAATACATAGGCAGGAATGGAGAAGCGCAAATCCAGTCCCGTGAGGTGTACGACCGCGGCAACGGGGCTGCGATACTGCTCTACAACCGGCAAAAGCAAACGGTGGTGCTGACACGGCAATTCCGGATTCCTACTTACAAGAACGGCAACGACACCGGCATGCTGATCGAAGTGTGCGCGGGGCTGCTGGACCGGGACGATCCGGATACTTGTATCATGCGGGAAGCCGAGGAGGAGACAGGCTACCGGCTGCGCGAGCTGGCCAAGATGGGCGAAGCTTATATGTCGCCGGGCTCGGTGACGGAAGTCGTCCATTTGTACACAGCGGAATATGATGAGGGCATGCTGGTTGGCACAGGTGGAGGTCTTGAAGAGGAGAACGAGAACATTGAAGTGCTTGAGCTTCCTTTCGTCGAGGCACTGGACATGGTACGAACCGGGGAAATCCGTGACGGCAAAACGATCATGCTGCTCCAGTACGCGCAAATTCACGGGCTGCTCGTCGATCATGCGAAGCCGATGCATATTCTCGTTGCCGGACCGTACCGGTCGGGGACCGGGGATGACCCGGAATTCATTGAGCACAATGTTCGGTTCATGAACGAAATCGCGCTTCAAGTGTATCAGACGGGGCATATGCCGGTGCTCGGAGAATGGTACGCGCTTCCGCTGATCGCAACAGCCGGCTCGCGCGAAATCGGCGATGACGTGTTCAACGCCATATTCCATCCGTCTTCGATCAGGCTGCTGGATTATTGCAATGCGGTGCTGCGGGTCGGCGGCCCGTCGCAAGGAGCGGACGAGATGGTGAGGATCGCCGCTGCGAAAGGGAAACGCATTTATCATAAGCTGGAGGAGCTGCCGAAGGTGAAGCTGTAGCAGAGGGTGCAGAGGGGTCAGCCGCTTCCTGCGTGATCGGCGGTTTATAGCAACTTTCTCGCTCTTGAAGACGTAGATAGTTATTATCGTCCGAAGTGGAGGGATGAAAGGTGGCATTCTCATTCATGACCGGCGTAGTCCAGTTGCTCTCTCTTCTTATGTTTTTCCTGACAGTGTATGCACTCATCAGCGTAATCAACTATGTGAACTGGAAGAAGCGGCATGACATTCAAATGGAAAAGAAACTCGACAGCCTGTTGGAACATCTTGACAAAAGGCAGTGACGGCAAGTTTTGTGGGCCATTCGCAGTGGATGGCTCTTTTTCCATATAGCGATTAATTTATTTTTTCCTTTCGTAATGAAGCAGGACGTTTCCGGAGTCGAACGACTGGGTCCCCTTCAGTCTTTCATTTGCCGGACAACCTCTATTGGATGATCGCGATTGATCTCGGTGTTATCCCAACTCGATTCTTGGATAGTTCGAGAGAAAACAACCTTGGTCATTTGCGTCAGTTCCTCGGCAGTCTCTTTCAAATGCGGTTGTGCATGGGGATCCTTGAGAGCCGGAACCCGGAAGCGTTCAAACAATCGGTAAGTGGTGCCCCTTAACAAGACCGTTTCCATTTTACCGCCTATTTCGTGTGCCGCGGCATCTACCTTCGGATCATGGATAAACCAACCCGTCCCCAAACTCGCAGCATCTGATCCGGCGAAATAACCATCAATGGATAACCGGTTAACATTTTTACCTTTCTCATATCCCGACATCCCTTCTATAGTCGTCATGCTTGCTCCCAAATAGCGCCCAAATTAACGAGTACAACCTCGATAACGTCTTCTACCATCGATTCCAAGGAGCGGGCTTGAGCGTCTCTGCTCCACTGTAGGGCTGTCCCGAATACGCCCCAACTGGCGACAAGAGCCGTGGTTTCCAGCTTTTCTTGCGGGATGCTCTGATTGGCTGCCAATTTCGACCATTGAAGCAGGAGCCGATACACTTCCTTTTGCATGGCCTTTTCAAGCATCGGCTCAAACTGTTTGTCTCCCGGCGTGATGTACTGTCGAAACCGCAAAAGAAATTGAAAGATGGTTTGAACAAGGACTCTCAGATTGTCCTGACTGAATACGGAATCATCCGGCAGCCTTTTGTTGATAATGATGTGAAACTTCTCCGTCATCCAGTACTCGAGAAAAGCAAATTTATCTTGAAAATGGGCATAGAAGGTTGCGCGGTTGACGGCCGCTCGAGTCGCGATGTCGTGCACGGAAATGGAATATATGTTTCTCTTTTCATCGAGCAGATCATTAAAGGTTTGTATTAACAACTGACGGGTTCTTTTCACACGGGGGTCGTTGGGATTTACCGGCATGCTTAACCACGCTTTCTACGGATCTTAAAACAGACAGATCGGCGATTGTGTTGGGAACACAACGAAAACGGCTTATTGCTGATTGTTCGCAAGGCGCTAACCTTTTATCTTTGTCTTATGCACTATATGGTTGCACAAAACCGTATCGTAAGCAAATTCTTTAGTGTAGAGAGGATGAAACGGCATGATCATCGTTACGGGAGCAAGCGGAAAATTAGGCAGGGGCGTGGTCGAGCAGTTGCTTAAGCGTCACCCGGCCGAGCAGATTGGTGTCAGTGTCCGGGACGTGAATAAGGTACAGGATTTACAGGATCGTGGAGTCCGTGTTCGTCATGGCGATTTCGATGATGCGGACAGCTTGCTATATGCTTTTGAAGGCGCATCGAAGGTTCTCCTGGTTTCCTCTGGCACTTTGGGAGAAGCGGGGATTCGTCAGCATCAAACCGCGATTTGCGCCGCAAAGAAGGCAGGCGCCGGCAGGGTGCTGTACACGAGTCACATGGGCGCTTCCCCGACGTCGCCCTTTCCGCCTATGCCCCACCATGCTGCGACAGAAGCGCTGCTTCAAGAATCGGGCATGCTCTATACAGCTCTTCGCAATGGTTTTTACGCCTCCTCATTGATTGGATTAATCGGCGAAGCAATCAAGACGGGAGAATTGATCGTTCCCGAGGACGGTCCGGTTGCGTGGACGACGCACACGGACTTGGCTCAAGCCACGGCGGTCATTCTAACCGAACGGAGTTGGGACGGCCTGAGCCCGAATCTGACAGCCTCTGAAGCGATTGATATGGGGGGAGTTGCGGCGATGGTATCGGATATAGCCGAGCGGCCTATCCGCCGAAAAGTCGTATCGGACGAAACGTACCGGGAGTATCTGCTTGCTCATGGTTTTCCCGAAGCGCGCCTTGAGATCATCTTGGGTTTATTTCGGGCCAGCCGCAATGGGGACTTCGCGCAAACGAGCACCGCTTTAGCTGACCTGATCGGTCGGCCTCCGATGAAGGTCAGGGATTTTTTGAAAGAGTCTATATCTCTATAAATGGCATTCGAGAGCTGAGAAAGCTAATTTGTACCGTATGTGACACAATGGTAGGGGGACTTTTGCTTGCAGTAAGCAGAAGTCCCCCTCTGCCATATGGGCGGTAAGCGGACAGTTCATCGTAAGCATAACAATTTCCTGGAAAAATGAAACCTCACACTACTATTGTGCATCTAACATGTGTCTGAAAGGAAGGGGGGAGAGATGTTATGGATATGGAAAAGGAAGTGAAGAAGGCTCAACGAGGCAATCTTCAATCCTTTGAGAATCTCATTCATATGAATAAAGCGGTCATGTATAAGGTGGCAAAAACGATACTTACCAGTGATGCAGATTGTGCGGACGCAATTCAAGAAGCAATCTTAAAAAGTTTTGAAAAAATCAAGACCTTGAAACAGCCTGCCTATTTCAAAACTTGGCTTCTCCGAATCGTGATCAATGAATGCCATCAAATTCATCGACAAAGCAAGAAGATCATTGAGTTTAATGAGCTGACGACACCTTCTTCCCTTGAGACCGGATTCGATCAGGTTGAACTGGAGCAGCTGCTAGACACACTTCCGGAGGAAGATAGCCACTTGCTCAAGCTTTACCATATCGAAGACATCTCGATCAAAGATATATCCGAAATTTTCCAAAAGCCCGAAAACACCATAAAAACTTGGTTGAGGCGTGCACGTGAAAATGCTCGATTGATGTGGGAAGAACAGGGGGGATATCAATGGAAAAATGGGAGCAGGGGATAACAGATCGAGTGAATTTACCTATACCCAAAACCGTCGATGAACGCATCCATTTAACACTCAAACAAATAAAAAGAAATGACAACAAACGATTAAAGCTTCGATATGGCATAGCAGCGGCAGCAGCAGCCATCGCTTTCATGTTTGGCATGTCTTCGCTATCTCCGGCTTTTGCTCAGGTTATGAGGTCGCTTCCGGTTGTCGGGTCTATTTTCGAATTGGTTGGCAATATTGGGGTTAAAAAAGGAAGTCAATTACAGTTGGCCACAAAATTGGGTCAGCAAGTGGTGATCGGAGATCATGTGGTCACGTTTACTGAAAGTCTATTTGACGGCTCCAATATTAACCTTGGCGTGATTTCACAATCCAATGTCGACGATTCCCCGTTCTTTCTAAATGACGTAATATTTACAGTCAACGGGAAGGATTTATCCGGCTACTCTCAGGGGGCCAGCGGAAAAAAGCTGGAAAAAGGGACATATGCAGAAACCTATAGCATTCATGTAGATGACGAACTGCCGGACACCTTTGCTCTTGGCATCAAATCTCGCGACGAAACCAAAACATTTGTGGAGATCCCTGTTGTGCGTAAAGGTAAAAATCAATCCTTTCCTATCGGTCAAACAAGGACGTGGCAACGGATTGAAATGAACTATCAAGAGCTTGCTTTATTCCCTACAACTACGAAAATAACGGTCCAAATGCCAAACCGCGAGGATATCAGAAGCTTGAAGTACCATGTCTATGATGAACAGGGCCGTGTTCTGCAGCCTATAAGCGGACATGGTAGAGGGTCTTCAGACGGCAGCCAAGTTTTTACCTATTACTTTGAGCCTTTCGATACAATCCCGGAGCAGGTAACGATCAAACCTTATTTGAGCGCAATGAATTCCGATACGAAAGTTGACGGTGAATGGAAGGGAAAGCCGATCACCCTTTCGCAAGGGGAAGTCGGATCCGTCACCGTTGTAGATGAGAAAGTGGAAAATAACAAATTAACGCTTATCTACGAAGTTGCAGGAGATCGCCTTTTCGAACAGGTTTACCATATTTGGCTTGAAGATCGGACGGGGAAAATTTTCTACAAGGACGATACACCGGTTCGAATCCAAGGCAGCAGCAATAGGTATCAAGCAACGTTTTCCAATATTAGCAATACCGATTCCATCTATATTTGTGCTGCTACGTTTAATAAACCTTACTATCTTGATGATCTCGCAGTCACCGTAAATGTGAAACAGCCAGCCGCTGTCGATAACTGAGTAACCTTTTGTACTACGGATGGCACTTGGTAGGTAGGACGCAGATACAAAGGAGGTGCAGGAGATGCGACACTGGATAGAAAAAGCGAAGCTTGGCGATCAATGCATATATTGAGCAATGGATAGCGGAAAATCAAAAAAGAACCTGGTCGGTTGTCCAGGTTCTTTACTATTGCACATAAACAGACGCGATGATATAATCGGAATACGACTGTGCGCGTTTTATTGGATCAGAGCACAGTTTATCCATTCTACATCTTAAGTGTAACACGCCGGTAAGCTCTTGTCAAATGTTTTTCTCATTTCACTGATTAGGAGAGATGTGCATTGAGTACTTTGGTTCTCGGTTTTCAAGAAATGGAAAAAACGCAGCTGTTGCTCGTTGGCGGAAAAGGGTTACATTTAGGAGAATTATCAAAAATTCAAGGGATCCGAGTACCGGAAGGCTTTTGTGTTACAACAGCGGGATACCAAAAAGCCATCGGACACAACGACACGTATCATGCTTTGCTCGACCGGCTAACCAAGCTTAAAGCTGAGGATCGAGATCAAATTGGCGAAGTCAGCGGGAAGATTCGGCAAACCATCTTGGAAACAGAAATTCCATCCGATGTTGTGAATGCAGTCGCTCTCTATCTCTCCCGGTTCGGCGAGGAGCATGCTTATGCAGTGCGGTCCAGTGCGACTGCCGAGGATTTGCCGCACGCTTCTTTTGCCGGTCAGCATGACACCTACTTAAACATCATCGGAAAGGAAGCGATCCTGCAGCATATCAGCAAATGCTGGGCATCCCTTTTTACGGATCGCGCGGTCATCTATCGCATACAAAACGGATTTGACCACAGCCAAGTTCAATTATCCGTTATCGTGCAGAGGATGGTGTTCCCGCACGCTTCCGGGATTTTGTTTACCGCCGATCCGGTTACTTCCAACCGGAAGCTGTTATCCATCGATGCCGGGTTTGGACTTGGAGAAGCGCTGGTCTCCGGCTTGGTATCCGCCGATTGTTATCAAGTACGGGAAGGAAACATCGTCGATAAGAGGATCGCAACCAAAAAATTGGCTGTCTATGGACGTAGAGAAGGCGGAACAGAGACGCGGCAAATCGATCCTGAGCAGCAAAATACTCAGACGCTTACGGAACAACAAATCTTACGGCTGGAAAGCATCGGAAGACGGATCGAAGCTTATTTTGGCTGTCCGCAAGATATCGAATGGTGTTTGGCAGACGATACGTTTTATATCGTGCAGAGTCGTCCAATCACGACGTTATACCCGATTCCGGAGGCGAATGACCAAGACAATCACGTTTACGTATCTGTCGGACACCAGCAAATGATGACCGATCCCATTCAACCGCTGGGCTTGTCTTTCTACCTGTTAGTTACTCCGGCGCCTATGCGTAAAGCCGGTGGGAGGTTGTTTGTCGATGTTTCACCTAGGCTGGCTACACTTGCCGGGCGGGAATCTTTATTGAATGCCTTGGGATCCGATCCGCTCATCAAAGGCGCACTGATGACCATAATCGAGCGAGATTTTATCAAATTGTTATCCAATGATCAACCGGCACCGATTCCGAGCATTAGTAATACAGATATGCTGGCACAATTCGAGAATGATCCGACCATCGTCTCCGATTTGATGAAGCGTAGTCAAACATCGATAGAAGAGTTAAAACAAACCATCCAAGCGAAATCGGGATCGGATTTGTTTGATTTTATTCTGGAAGATATCCAGCGATTAAAGAAGATCTTATTTGACCCGCAAAGTACGGCTGTGTTTATGGCGGCTATAAATGCTACAACTTGGATCAATGAAAACATGTATGAGTGGTTAGGCGAAAAGAACGCAGCAGACACGCTTGCTCAATCGGTACCGAACAACATTACTTCGGAAATGGGTTTGGCGCTATTGGATGTCGCGGACGTGATTCGCCCTTATCCGGAAGTTATCGAATATTTACGACATGTTCAAGAGGATAGCTTCTTGGAGGAACTGGTTAAGATGGATGGCGGACGGGAAGCCCGTGACGCGATCTATGAGTTTCTCGGCAAATACGGAATGCGGTGTACCGGAGAAATCGATATCACCAGAACTCGTTGGAGTGAAAACCCGGCTATACTGATCCCCATCATTCTTGGTAATATAAGAAACTTTGAGCCTAATGCCAGCAAGCGGAAGTTTGAGCAAGGGCGTCAGGAAGCTTTGAACAAAGAACAAGAGCTACTGGTTCGTTTGAAGCAATTGCCGGATGGCGAACAAAAAGCCAAAGAAACAAAACGCAGGATCAACCTACTCCGGAATTTCATCGGCTACCGGGAATATCCGAAATACGGGATGGTGAACCGCTACTTCATATACAAGCAGGCTTTGCTGAAAGAAGCCGAACAGCTCGTACAAGCGGGTGTTATTCGTGAAAAAGAAGATATATACGCTCTCGCATTTGAAGAGCTTCACGAAGCCGTTCGCACAAAACAGCTGGATTATCGGATCATCAGCAAACGGAAAGAGGAGTACAAATTATATGAAAAACTAACACCGCCACGTGTGATCACGTCTGATGGTGAAATCATTGCAGGGAAGTACAATCGGGAAAATCTCCCGGCCGAAGCGATTGCAGGTCTGCCGGTTTCTTCAGGAGTTACGGAAGGGCGGGCACGCGTCATCTTCAACTTGGAAGATGCCGACCTGTCAGATGGAGATATATTAGTCACCTCCTTTACCGACCCCAGCTGGACACCGCTGTTTGTATCGATCAAAGGGCTAGTCACCGAGGTCGGCGGATTAATGACCCATGGAGCCGTGATCGCCCGCGAATACGGCTTGCCGGCGGTTGTCGGCGTGGAAAATGCCACCAAATTGATAAAAGACGGGCAGCGAATTCGCGTGCATGGAACGGAAGGGTATATCGAAGTCTTGTAATGGTTTCACAGAGATCAGGGCCATCCGCGGAGGATGGCTCTTTAGCGTTCCTCAATAGATAACACGGTGACCGTATCATGTAAAAATGAAACATATTCCATGCTGAGTCATTTGATCTTGGTGTCGATCGGGGCGCTCACCTGGGTATGGCTTCTCGAGCGAGGAGGGTTTGGCAGCTCTGCGGCCAATTCGCTCACGATTGCGTACATCGGTGTGGTCTGGGGGATCGGCATGCTGTGCCTGGTTCAAGCGCTGCTTGCGTTTAGCCAAGCGAGGAAGGAATAAGTCCGCTGCTGTGCGCCATCCGTTTCCAGCCTCTACCATTCCTCCTCCAGCCTTCATCTATGTTAAAATGAACTCTATCAATCTATCGAAGAAATTAACGATAGAAAGGCGAGGTAGGCTATGGGAGTAAGGTGGATCATAGGCAGAGCGGGCAGCGGCAAAACGCAGCGCTGTCTGGACGAAGTCAGGCAGCGGCTGGTGGAGGAGCCGGACGGGCATCCGCTAATCCTGCTCGTACCGGAGCAGGCGACGTTTCAGGCGGAGTATGCATTGGTCGGCGGCGAGGGACTGCAGGGCATGATTCGCGCGCAGGCGATTTCGTTTCACCGTCTGGCGTGGCGAATCATGCAGGAGGAAGGCGGCACGGCGCGGGTGCCGATCGACGAGGTCGGCAAGAAGCTGCTGCTGCACAAGCTGTTACATAAGCATCGCGGGGAGCTGCGGTATTTTCATAAAGGCATGGATAAGATGGGCTTCGCCGGCAAGCTGAACGAGCTGGTGACGGAGCTGAAACGGTACGGCGTGTCGGCGGAGCAGCTGGAGTCGTTCGCGGAGCGGGAGAAGCGGCCGGAAGGCGGCTGGCTGGAAGACAAGCTGCACGACGTGCGGCTCTTGTACCGGGGGCTGGAGTCAGAGCTAAGCAGGCAGTATTTGGACGGCGAGGACGTGTTGGAGCTGCTGATCAGGCAGACGCCGCATTCGGAGCTGATTCGCTCGGCGGACATATGGATCGACGGCTTCCATGGGCTCACGCCGATGGAGCTGACGGCCGTCGAGAAGCTGATGCAGCACGCCCGCAGCGTGACGATGACGCTGACGCTGGACCGTCTGTACGAGGCGGGGGAACCGATCGACGAGCTGGAGCTGTTCCACAAGCCGGCGAGGACATGTGTGGAGCTGCAGCAGCGGCTCGCTGCAGCGGGCGTGAAGATAGTGGAAACGGTGCGCCTGCCGGAGACTGGAGGGGTGTCGCCCCGTTACCGGGCGGCTCCGGTGCTGGCTCATCTTGAGCGGAATTTCGAGCACAGGTTCGGCCGCCATGCTCCGGCGTATCCGGCGCCTTCGGCCGAGGAGCGCGAGCAGCTGGTCATTCGGGCGGCGGCGAACCGCCGGGCGGAGGTGGAAGGGGCCGCCCGAGATATGATCCGGCTTGCCCGCGAGCACGGCGTGCGCTGGCGCGATATGGCGGTTATGATCCGCGACACGGAAGGGTACAAGGATCTGATCCAGACGACGTTTACGGACTACGGGATCCCGTTCTTTATCGACGAGAAGCGTCACGTGCTGCACCATCCGCTCGTCGAGCTCATTCGATCCGCCATGGAGGTAACGCTGCGGGGATGGCCTTACGACGCCGTGTTCCGCTGCGTTAAGACTGATCTGCTGCTTCCCGAGGACGCTGATGGGAAGGCATTTGAGCCGGACGAGCTGCGGGCAGGCATGGACAAGCTGGAAAATGTCGTGCTTGCCTATGGCGTATATGGCTCCCGTTGGACGGACGGTCTGCCGTGGGGCTTTCTGCGCCGGGCCGGGCTTGACGGCGAAGCGCCGGAAATGACCGCCCGCAAGGAGCGGGAGGAGCGGCTGGTGGAAGCGTGCCGGGCAATTGTCGTGGGCGGACTACATCCGTTCGAGAAGCGGATGAAGGCTGCCCGTACGGTGCTCGAGCGGACGGAAGCGCTCATGGAGCTGCTGCTCGGGCTGAGAGTTCCGGAGAAGCTGGAGCGGTGGAGCGAGCTGGCGATCGAGATGGGAAGACCCGCGAAGGCGCGCGAGCATTCGCAGCTGTGGGCGAGGATCATGGATATGCTCGACCAGCTGGTAGAGCTGACCGGAGAAGAAGAGGTTACGACGGAGCTGTTCGCATCGTTGCTCGATGAAGGCTTCGAGAGCATGAAGCTGGGTCTCGTTCCGCCTTCGCTCGACCAGGTGCTTGTCGGGTCGATGGACCGGACGCGCTCCGGCGAGGTGAAATATGCGTATTTGCTCGGTGTCAGCGACGGCGTCGTGCCGGCGAAGCTGAGCGAGGACGGCGTGCTGACCGAGCAGGAGCGCGTTTGGCTGATCGAGCGCGGGCTGCCGCTTGCCGAGGACAGCCGCCGCAAGCTGCTGGACGAGCAATTTATTATATATACGGCGCTCGCCGTGCCGAGCCGCAGATTGTGGATTTCGTATCCGCAGGCCGATGAGGAAGGAAAGGCCCAGCTCCCGTCGGAGATCGTTCCGCAATTGCGTCCGCTGTTTCCCGCATGGCGGGAGCAGACGCTTGCAGCGGAGCCGAACGCATCGGACGCGGACGAAGCGCAGGCTTTGTTCGCCTCCCGCCCGGCCCGCACTTTATCGCATTTGGCGGTTCAGCTGAAGCGCTGGCTGCAAGGGGAACGGGTATCCCCGGTATGGTGGGCAGCTTACGATTGGCTGGCCGGCAGGACAGAGTGGCGGGAACGGCTGGATATCGGAGTTAGAGCGCTGTTTTATACAAACCGGGAGCAGAAGCTCAGCGATGCGTCGAGCTTGCTGCTCTACGGCGAGCGGCTGCAGGCCAGCGTGTCGCGGATGGAGACGTTCGCCGGCTGCCCGTTCTCCCACTTTGCTTCGTATGGCCTCCGGCTGAAGGAGCGGCGGCTGTTCCGGCTTGAAGCGCCGGATATCGGGCAGCTGTATCACGCGACGCTCGACCAATTCGCCAGCGAGCTGCAGCAGCAAGGGCTCGACTGGGGCACGCTGCCGCCGGACGAGCTGCAGCGCCGCACGTCCGCCGTCGTCGACGCGCTTGCGCCGCAGCTGCAGGGGCAAATATTGCTCAGCTCGAACCGGTTCGGTTATATCAAGCACAAGCTGACATCGATCGTCGGACGAGCGGCGGAGGTGCTCGGACAGCATGCGAGACGCGGCGAATTCCGGCCGGTTCAGCTCGAGGCCGTGTTCGGCCCGGGCCAGCCGCTGCCGGCGCTCACGCTGCCGCTGGACAACGGGCGGATCATGGACATCGTCGGCCGGATCGACCGCGTCGACTCTGCAGAGCTCGGCGATCGGCTGCTGCTGCGCGTGATCGACTACAAGTCGGGGCCAACGCAGCTTGTGCTGCCGGAGGTGCTGTACGGCCTGTCGCTGCAGATGCTGACGTATTTGGACGTCGTCGTGTCGAACGCGAAGGTGTGGCTGGGCCGCGATGCGGAGCCGGCGGGGGTGCTGTATTTTCACGTGCACAATCCGCTGATCCTGCACAAGAACCGTCCCCAGCCGGATGAAGCGGCGAAGGAGCTGCGCAGACGGTTCAAAATGCGCGGGCTCGTTACCGCCGATCCCGACATCGTGCGGGCGATGGACAGCGAGCTGAAGTCGCGGGGCGGTTACTCGGAGCTGATACCGGCGGCCTTGAAGGCGGACGGAGGCTTTTATTCCGCGTCGTCGGTCGTCACGCCGCAGCAGTGGACTTCGCTGCGAGAGCAGGTGCGCGGTCAAATCAAGCGGATCGGAACGGATATCACGGACGGCAAGGTGGCGATCGAGCCGTACCGGCTCGGTAAGAAGACCCCGTGCCAAATGTGCGCGTACCGCTCGGTATGCCAATTCGAGCCGCTTGGCGAGGAGAACGGGTACCGGGTGTTGCGGCCGCTAAGCAAGGGAGAGGTATGGAATGTACTGGAAGGAGACGGCGGGAATGAGCAGGGAACAGGCATCTAACACGGCGGCATCGGGCGCGGTACCGCCGAAGCCGGCGGAAGCGACATGGACGGACGATCAGTGGGCGGCGATAGCCGTTCGCGGGAGCGACCTGCTCGTTGCCGCTGCGGCAGGGTCCGGGAAGACGGCCGTGCTTGTCGAGCGGATCATTCGGCGCATTACCGACGAGCGGGATCCGGTCGATGTCGACCGGCTGCTCGTCGCCACGTTCACGAAAGCGGCGGCGGCCGAGATGCGGCACCGCATTCGCGAGGCGCTGGAGAAGGAGCTGGTGAAGCAGCCGTCCTCCGCTCATCTGCGGCGCCAGCTGGCGCTGATGGGCCGCGCATCGATTACGACGCTGCACTCGTTCTGCCTTGAGGTCGTGCAGCGATACGAGCAGCTGGCGGGTTTGGCGCCGGGCTTTCGCATCGCCAACGAGACGGAAGCGGAGCTGCTGCGCCAGGACGTGCTCGAGGCGATGCTGGAGGAGCATTACGGCACGGCTGCGGAAGGCAGCTTATTCTGGCAGACGGTCGATGCCTTCGGCGGCGAACGCAGCGATGTCGGCTTGCATCAGCTCATTCAGAAGCTGTATGACGAGTCGCGCAGCCATCCGTACCCGGAGCACTGGCTCCGTTCGGCAGCAGAACGGTTCGGGCCGCAGCCGCCGATGAGCGCCGGTGAAGGCGCAGCAGCGGAAGAAGTGCTGGAGGCGGGAATGGCCGAGGCTGCGGCTGCCGTTGCCGAAGCAGCGAAGGATCTTGGCGGCGAACTTGCTGCGGGCAGCGTCATCCGCTTCCCGCAAGCCGCTCCGCCGTCGCTCGACCTGTGGCAGCGCAGCTTGCTGGGTGACGTACGGCTTGAGCTGGAGGGAGCGGCCGCTCTGCTGCGGCAGGCTGTCGATCTGGCTCAAGCGCCGGGAGGTCCGGTTCCGTATGCCGCCACTCTGCAGGACGATTTGCTTGTCACGCAAGGGCTGCTGGAGGCGTGCGATATCGGCTGGGACGCCTTGTTCGGCGCTTTCTCGGCGGCAGCGTTCGGAAAGCTGAAGCCGTGCAAGGGCGACGACGTGGACAAGGCGCTGCAGGAGCAGGTGAAGGAGCTTCGCGGACAAGCGAAGGACGCGGTTGCGAAGCTGCAGGAGGAGCTGTTCGGACGGTCGCCGGAGCAGTTTGCGCTTGAGCTGGCCCAGCTCGCTCCGATCGTTCATACGCTAGTCGATCTCGTCATCGAGTTCGGCGCGCGTTACAGCGAAGCGAAGGAAGCGAAGGGTCTCGTCGATTTCGGCGACCTGGAGCATTGCTGCCTGCGCGTGCTGAGCGGCGCGGATTCGACGCCGGAGCGGCTGCTGCCGTCGGCTGCGGCGCAGGCGTACCGCGAACAGTTTGCAGAGGTGCTGCTCGACGAATATCAAGACACGAACCGGGTACAGGAAGCGATCGTTTCTTTGATCGCCCGTGAAGCGCCCGGCAACCGGTTCATGGTCGGCGACGTGAAACAGAGCATTTACCGGTTTCGCCTTGCGGAGCCGGGACTGTTCCTCGAGAAATATCAGTCGTTCACGTTAACGGGCGATGGACCGGGACGGCGCATCGATTTGGCGCGCAATTTCCGTTCCCGCCAAGAAGTCGTCCATGCGGTGAACTACGTATTCAAGCAAATCATGCACGGGGCTGTCGGGGAGATCGATTACGATGAACGGGCGGAGCTTGTGTACGGGGCGAATTATGCGGAGCCTTCGGCTGGAACCGACTTGTCTGTGGAGGCGCTGCTGATCGACAAAGCGGACCCATACGCCCGTGTGGGGGCCGGTGAAGCGGAGGGCGGCGATGACGAGGAAGGCGCAGGCCAGACGGAGGGAGACGAGCGGCTGGAGCTGGAGACGGCGCAGCTGGAGGCGCGCGCGATTGCCGCCCGCATCCGCCGAATGCTGGGGCAGGACGAAGAAGCTCCGCTGCAGGTATTTGATAAAGCGAGCAAAGGCTTCCGCGCTGCGACGTACCGTGACGTAGTGATTTTGCTGCGTGCAACGTCGGCCTGGGCTCCGATCTTCATCGAGGAGCTCAAGCTGTGCGGCATTCCGGCTTATGCGGAGCTGAGCACGGGATATTTTGCCGCGACGGAGGTCGATGTGATGCTGTCGCTGCTCAATATCATCGATAATCCGCACCAGGACATTCCGCTGGCGGCCGTGCTGCGCTCGCCGATCGTCGGCTTCACGGCGGACGAGCTGGCGCGCATCCGGCTCGCCGACCGGGGAGGCACGTTCTATGAGGCGGCGGAGCGGTTTGCGTCCGTTCCATCCGCGGTGTATGTGGAAACGGACGAGAAGCTGAGAGAGCGGCTGGGCGGGTTTCTGGCCAAGCTGCGCGAATGGCGGACGGAAGCGAGGCAAGGCGCGCTGCCGGAGCTGATATGGCGGCTGTACGGCGAAACCGGTTATTTCGATTTCGTCGGCGGCCTGCCGGGCGGCGGGCAGCGTCAGGCGAACCTGAGGGCGCTGTACGATCGGGCAAGGCAGTACGAGAGCACGTCGCTGCGCGGACTGTTCCGGTTTCTCCGCTTTCTGGAGCGGATGCGGGACACCGGCGGCGATCTCGGCACGGCGCGGGCGCTCGGCGAGCAGGAGAACGTCGTGCGCATCATGTCCATTCATAAGAGCAAGGGGCTGGAGTTCCCTGTCGTGTTCGTAGCCGGCATGAGCAAAATGTTCAACCGCAGCGACGTCGTCATGCCGTTCGTCACGCACAAGGAGCTTGGCTTCGGGCCGCGCTATGTCGATGCGCAGCTTCGGGCGAGCTACCCGACGCTGCCGTCGCTGGCGATTCAGCGCCGCATGAAGCGGGAGCTGCTGGCCGAGGAGATGAGGGTGCTCTATGTGGCCTTGACGCGCGCCCGGGAGAAGCTGATCCTGCTCGGTACGGCGCCTTCGGCGGACAAGCTGCTGCGCAAGTGGAGCCGGTCCTTGGAGGCGCCGGGCCGGAAGCTGCCTGAGCACGAGCTGGCCAAAGCGCGCTGCTACTACGATTGGGTCGGTCCGGCGCTGCTGCGTCATCCGCAGGCCGGAGCATGGCGCCAGCTGATCGAAGCGGACGGAGGAGTCCCGCAAGGCTGGCTGGCGGAGGAGCCGTCGCGCTGGACGGTGGAGGTCGTGCATGCCGCCAGGCTGCAGGCCGGCGGCGAGGTGCTGCAGCAAGCGCCGGAGTCCTGGAAGCAGGAGGCGCTGCGCAGGCTGGAGCCGGTTACGGGCGAGGCGGAGGCCGTATCGCCTTCATTGCGCGAAGACATCGAGCGGGCTCTGGGCTGGACATACCCTTATGAAGCGGCGACGAAGCTGCTGTCGAAGACGACCGTGTCGGAGATGAAGCGGCTTCACGAGAGACAGCTTGCCGGTGACGGCGGCTGGGAGGCGGAGCCTATGACGGACGGAGGTGCGGCTGCCGGCGCATGGCTGGTCGGCGCTGCGGTGATCGCGAACGAGCGCGGGCGGCAAACGGAGCAATGCGAAGAGTCTGGCAAAGTACCAAGCAAGGAGCCAAGCGAGGATCTAAGTGAAGAACCAGGCAAGGGACTGAGCAAGGAACAAAGCGAGGAACTAAGCAAGGAACTGAGCAAGGAACTGAGCAAGGAACAAAGCGAGGAACTGAGCAAGGAACTGAGCAAGGAACAAAGCGAGGAACTAAGCAAAGTACAAAACAAGGAGTCAGCCTTAAGGCGCGGTACAGAGTCCACTGCCAAGCATCGGGATGGACATCAGCAGACCGGAATTGACGGAGCGGAACGCAGAGCTTCGATGGCGGCGCATCGAACGGCGCTCGCCCGCAGGCCGCGGTTCATGGAGGAGCGCCGGCTGACCGCCGCCGAGCGGGGAACGGCTTACCACGCCGTTATGCAGCAAATGCCGCTGGGCCGGGCTCCTTCGCCGGAGGAAGTCGCCGCTGCGATGGAGCGGATGGTTAACCGCGAGCTGTTGACGGCGGCGCAGCGGGAGGCGATCGATCCGGAGCCGATCGTGCGTTTTTTTGCGAGCGAGCTTGGACAGAGGCTGCTTCGCGCCCGCAGCGTGAAGCGGGAGGTGCCGTTTACTTACGCGCTTTCCTCGGATGAAGCGTTTGCCGGCGGAGCGGGCCTGCCCGAACCGGAGCCTGTACTCATCCAAGGGGTTATCGATTGCTTGTTTGAGGATGAACAAGGACTTGTGCTGATCGATTTCAAGACGGATGCTGTGCGCGGGGCCGACATGAGCGAGCTGCGCGAGCGGTACAAGCTGCAGCTCGGGCTGTATGCCCGCGCGGTGGAGCGTATTTGGAAGCGTCCGGTGACAGGGCGGTTCGTGTACTATTTTGACGGGGCGTTAACGGTGGAATTGTAGGAGGGGTTGCAAGTGAGAATATTGCATACGGCGGATTGGCATTTCGGGCGGACGCTCGAAGGGCGCAGCCGTCTGGAGGAGCAAGCGGCGTTTATGGACGAGCTGGCGGCGATCGTGCGGGACGAGCAGATCGATCTTGTGCTGGTGGCGGGAGACGTGTACGACTCCGTCAACCCGCCGGCTGCGGCCGAACGGCTGTTTTACGAAGGCGTGGCGCAGCTGTCCGAAGGCGGACGCAGGCCGGTGGCGGTTATCGCGGGCAATCACGATCACCCGGACCGGCTGGCCGCCTCCGCGCCGCTGGCGGGCGGGCAGGGCATCCGGCTGGTCGGCCTGCCGGCGCCGGGGCTGCTGCAGTTCGACATAGCGCGAACCGGAGAAAGGGCCCTCGTCTATGCGCTGCCGTATCCGTCCGAATCGCGGCTCGGCGAGCTGCTGGAGGAGTCGATGGAGGAGGAGGCGCTGCGCTCGGCTTATTCGGAGCGGATCGGGCGCCTTGTGGCGAAAGAAGCGGCGGCATTCCGGCCGGATACGGTCAATTTGCTGATGAGCCATCTCTACGTGATGGGCGGCGCGGAATCGGAATCGGAGCGGCCGATCCAGGTCGGCGGCGCCTATACGGTCGATACCAAGTCGCTGTGTGCACCAGGCGTACAGTACGCGGCGCTCGGTCACCTGCACCGGCCGCAGACGCTGAAGGCAAAGACGGTAGTGCGTTACAGCGGATCGCCGCTGGCGTACAGCTTCTCGGAGGCCGGGCAGGCGAAGTCGGTAACGGTATTCGACGCTGCGCCGGGTGCGTTCGTAGAGCCTCGCGAAATATGGCTGTCGAGCGGCAGGCCGCTGGTGAAGTGGCGGGCGGCCGAGGGGCTGGCGCAAGTGCGAAGCTGGCTTGACGAAGGACGGGATCCTCATGCCTGGATCGATCTGGAAGTCCATATCGCCGAGTCGTTATCGCTGGAGGATATTCATTCGCTGCGAAAATCCCGCGACGGCTTCATCCACATTCGCCCCGTCTATCCCGAGCTGGAAGCAGAGGCTGTGCGGGAGAGGCAGTCGTCGCTGCCGATCGACGAGCTGTTCCGGCGGTTTTATGCGAGACAGACCGGAGGGGCTCAGCCGGAGCCGGAGCTGATGACGCTGTTTCTCGAGCTGATGAGGCAGGAGGAAGACGGCGGGGAACAGGCGGGAGCTTGAGCATAGATGCTCGGAAAAGGAGGAGCCGCGAATGAGGCCGATAACGCTGCAAATTGCCGGGCTGCAAAGCTACCGGGAGCTGCAGGAAATTGATTTTACACAGCTGACGGACGCCGGAGTATTCGGTATATTCGGGCCTACGGGGAGCGGCAAGTCGTCCGTGCTCGACGCGATCACGCTGGCTTTGTACGGCAAGGTCGAGCGCGCTCCGAACGGGACGCAGGGCATTATCAACCAGGCGGAGCAGACGATGTCCGTATCGTTTACGTTCGAGCTGTCGCGTCCGGACGGCGCCGACCGCTACCGGGTCGAGCGCCAGTTCAAGCGGACCGGCGATGTGACGGTCAACCAGACGGTCAGCCGGTTACTGCGATTTTCACCGGAAGGGACGGTCGTGTTGGCTGACAAAGCCGGTGATGTCAGCGCCCAGGTGCAGGAGCTGCTGGGGCTGTCGATGCCTGATTTTACGCGGGCGGTCGTGCTGCCGCAGGGCAAATTTGCCGAGTTCCTGACGCTGACGGGCAAAGACCGCCGCATGATGCTGCAGCGGCTGTTCCGGCTCGAGGCGTACGGCGACCAGCTGGCTGCGAAGGTCGCCGCCAAGCTGAAGGAAGCGGAGGTTGAGCTGAAGGAGCTGGCAGCGGAGCAGCAAGGGCTCGGCGACGCATCGGCGGAGGCGCTCGCCGCGGCGGCGGAGCGGGTTGCGGAAGCGGAGCGTATGGTGCTGCAGGTGCGGGAAGAGCTTGCCGCCGCTGAAGCGGTGTATGACGAGCTGAAGCAGCTCGTCGCGTGGCAGCGCGAGCAGGCGGATATCGACTCGCAGCTGGAGAGGCTGCGGGAGCGCGAGCCGGACGTGCTCCGTATGGAGCAGCGGCTGGCGCTGGCCGAGCAAGCGGAGCGGCTGCGTCCTTACGTCGAGCAGCTGGCGGAGGCCCGCGAGCAGGCGCAGGCCGGGGAGGCGCGTGCTGCGCAGGCCGAGGCCGGCTACGCGGAGGCGGAGCGGACGGCGTCTGCGGCCCGCGGCGGGCAGGAAACGGCGGCAGCGGCATTGGCCGAGCAGGAAGCGGCGCTGCTGGCCCGGATCGGCCGATTGGAGCAGGCGGTGGAGCTCGAGCTGGAGGTTGCCCGCCTGCGGTCGAGCGCGGCGGCGCTCGAGCAAGCGGCCGTGCAAGCGGAGCAGCGGCTGGCCGAAGTGAAGGCGGCTGTAGCGAAGGAGCTGGAGCTGCGGGAGAAAGGGCTGCGGCGGCAAGCCGAGCTCAAGGAGCAGCTGGGCCTCTGCTCGGTCAGTGTGGAGGAAAGCCAGACGCTGCAGAACGCCGTCCAGGAGCTGCAGGCGCTAAGTGCTCTGGAGGCGGGCTGGCGCGAGCAGGTCGCCGAGCTGGAGCAGGGACGCCGCAGCGCGGCGGGACTTGCGGCCGAGCTGCGCGATGCGAAGCTGGCGCTGGAGGAGCAAGGGGCCGATTTGCTGCGCAGCTTGGCGGTGAACGGCCCGCAGGAGCGGATGCTGGCGCAGGCGGAGCGGGCAGCGGAGATGCTGCTGAACTCCGGAACTGCGGCCGTCCAGGAAGGAAAGCGGCTGCGCGAGCAAGCGGAGCGGCATGCGCTGGCGGAGCGTCTTGCCGCCGGATTGCGCGAGGGCGACCCTTGTCCGGTATGCGGGTCGCCGCATCATCCGGCGCCTGCCGCCGGCGGTGCCGGAGCGAATGAAGCTGCGGACGGCGGCGATTTGGCCGAGCGCTTCCTCGAGGAGGCGCGGGAGCTGCAGCTGCCGCTCAGGCAGCTGGCGTTCCGCTGGCGCGGCGCCGCCAGGCAGGCCGCGGAGCTGCTGCCGGAGCCGGTGCGCGACGGTTGGGAGCAAGCCGCGGCCGCGCTTGGCGTCGTGCGGCCGGAAGAAGAGCGGCAAGCCGAGGCCAAGCTGGCGGATGTGCTGCTTGCGCTGCTCGGAGACGGCAAGGATTCGGGTCATAAGCGGGAGGACAGTGCTCGCGCAGCCAGGAACGGCCCTGCGGGGTCGGGCGATATCGATGCAGCCGATGCAGCAAGCGCCGATGGCGATGCGGCCCCGGCTGCTGCCGGCGTACCTTTCGCCGCTATTGTTCCAGCAGCCGAACGATTGACGATAGACGAGGCTTACCGGCAGCTGGAGGCGCTGCGGCAGTGGCTGCGCGCCGGCGAGCGGCAGGCGGCGGCGCTCGAAGCTGCGGCGGCACGCGCCGGCAGCGGGCTGCGGCAAGCCGAGCGCCGCGCACAGGAGCTCGCCTCGCGGGTAGAGGCGGCTGCCGAGCTGCACAGAACGCTGGAGGCGAAAGCCGCTGCCGCAGAAAGCGGACTAACCCTGAAACGGGAGCAGTGGCGGGAGCGTTATCCGCAGCTCGCGGGCCGGGATGCGGCAGCCGAGCTGGAGGCGCTGCGGGCGAAGGAGCGGCAGGCGGAAGACCTGCGCGGTCGCCTGGAGAAGAGCGACGTCTTCCTGACGGAGCTCGCCGCCAAGCTGGAGCAGCTGCAGCGCCAGGAGGCGGAGCTGGACCGCGAGGCGCTGCAGCTGCGGACGCGGCTGCAGGGCGAGCGGCAGCTGGCCGAGGCGGCGCAGCGGCAGCTGCTGGAGCGGCTCGGCGGCGAGGAAGGCCGCGCCGAGCCGCTGCTCGCCGCAGCGCGGGCTTCGCTGGCCGCTCTGAAGAGCGCCGCCGCCGCCGCGCAAGCCGCGCACGAGCGCGCCCAGGCGGCGCTGCAGCGCGCGGCGGAGCTGCGCAGCGCCGCGCTCGAGGCGCGCGAGGCCGCGGCGCGCCGGCTCGCGCACGCCGGCGCCGCGTGGCACGCTGCGCTTGCCGGCGGCGCGGGCGCCCTCGGCACGGAGGACGCCGTCAAGGCGGCGTTCCTCCGCGCCGAGGACCGCTCGCGGTGGGTGGACGACGTCCGCGCCCACCGCGAGCAAGAGCGCGAGCTGCGCGCCCGGCACGCACAGCTGGAGGCGCGGCGCGCCGGCCGCTCGGCGAGCGAGGCCGACTGGGCCGCCGCGCAGGAGCGGCTGGCCGCCGCCGGCCAGCGGCGCGACGCCGCCCTCGAATCGCGCGCCAAAGCTGCGCGCGACAACGAAGAGCTCGCGGCGAAGCACGCGCGCTGGCAGGAGCTCGAGCTGCGCCGCAGCGAGCGCCTCACGCGCCACAGCCGCCTGGGCAAGCTGCAGACGGTGCTGCGCGGCAACGCGTTCGTCGAATTCCTCGCCGAGGAGCAGCTCACGCAGGTAAGCCGCGCCGCCTCCGAACGGCTCGGCCGGCTGACCCGCCAGCGGTACGCGCTGGAGGTCGACTCCGCCGGCGGCTTCGTCATCCGCGACGACGCGAACGGAGGGGTCAAGCGGCCCGTCACGACGCTGTCCGGCGGCGAAACGTTCTTGACCTCGCTGGCTCTCGCCTTGGCGCTTTCGGCGCAAATTCAGCTCAAAGGGGAAGTGCCGCTCGAGTTCTTCTTCCTGGACGAAGGGTTCGGCACGCTGGATCCCGAGCTGCTCGAAACGGTCATTCACGCGCTCGAGAAGCTCCATACCGACCGGCTTGCGGTCGGCGTCATCTCGCATGTGGCGGAGCTGCGCGCGCGGCTGCACCGCCGCCTTGTCGTCGAGCCGGCCGAACCGTCCGGCCGAGGCAGCCGTGTTCGCCTGGAGCGGCTCTAACCGCTAGGCAAGCCCCCCGTTCCCTGTCGTGGAGTCGGGGGGCTTGTCGTGTTATTATCGAAATATTTGAAAGAAAAGTAATATTTGCGTACAACCCCATAATAAACTTAAAATATGCTAATATAGAGATTAAGATTTAATAAAGTAGGTGAGCCGCCCTAATGGCTGATGAGCAGCGAAAGGAACATAGTCGTATCGATGAGCTGCAGCGCTTGTCGGCGATCGGACAAATCTCTGCAGGCATTGCCCATGAGATTCGAAATCCGTTGACAGCGGTGAAAGGATTTTTGCAGCTCATACAGAGAGAGTACGACAGCCGTTACTGGGATATTATCAATTCCGAGTTGGAACAGGCGATTTCCACGGTGCAAAATCTGCTGGTCGTCTCCAAGCCGGAGCTAAACGATGAAAGCTCAGCCGAACTCAATTTATGCCAGCTGCTGGAAAGCACGTTGTCTCTCTTTGACAACGAACTATACAGGGTAAACATTGAGAAACGTTTTTACGATACGAATTCATTGATCTACGGCAAACGCAACCAGCTGAAACGGGCGCTCTTCAATTTGTTGAAGAACGCCTTCGAGGCGATCGAGGGCGAAGGGTCGATTACCGTCGAGCATTACCGGTCGGACGATCACATTTGCTTACATATTCGCGATACGGGCAAAGGAATTCCCGGGGACAAGCTTCCGCTGCTCGGCACCCCTTTCTTTTCCACGAAAGCGGATATCGGGACGGGACTCGGATTGTCTCAGGTGTACAATACGTTTTACGGGCATAACGCAACGATTGCTGTAAATAGCGAAGAGGGGCAAGGTACGGAGTTTACGATCAGGATTCCATTATCCGAACAATCTATGGAGGAGCGCATGCACACGAACCTGATTATCGAAAAAAATATGAACGTTAAACAGTTTTTCGAAGCGAACCGTCAGCACTTCAACCGGCAGCTGGAGAAAGAGGCGCAGAACAGCTTTGAAATCGTGTCCGGCCTGAAGTTTGTCACGACGCAGGATTTGCTGGATCACGCCAATCAAATTTTATCGCTTATTCATGACGGCATGACGCAAGAAATTATTCAGCTGGCTCATGAACGCGGTCTGGCGTGGGCGAGGTCCGACGTGGGCGAGGTCCGACGTGCCGATCATGACGAAGATGGAGTGGTTTTACGCATTGCGTAAAGTGATCTGGGCTTTTCTACGCCAGTATCATTTGGAGACGGGAATTACGGCCGAAGAGGCGTTCGTACTGTCCGACAGAATTAATGACGCGTTGGATAACTTTATTATTCAATTCAATGTCGTCTTTACGAAATACCGAGATGAAGTGATCAAGTCGAAGCAGGCCATTATCGATGAACTGGCTGTTCCGTTAATCCCGATTTTCAACCAAATTGCCGTGCTCCCTCTTATTGGAACGCTGGATGAGGCGCGGATGACCACCATGGAAGACAAGCTGCTGGAAGAGATCGAGCGGAGAAATATCCAGAAGCTGTTTATCGATATGTCGGGCGCCATTCTGCTCAACAGCGGCATTTTTCTGCAAATTGTTCGGATCATCGAAGGCATTCAGCTGCTCGGCTGCCAAGCCGTCGTGACCGGTATCGGCGCGAAAGTGGCCAGAACGATTCTCGATCTGAATGAGTCCGTCAAGAGCAAGCTGACGGTGCAGAGCACGCTCCAGCAAGCTCTGCTCAAGGAGCCGTCGTTTATTACAGCCCTGATGGCGGCTAGCGGCAAATCCGCATCGTTTGAATAAAACAAAAATAAGGCAGCGGCATTCCCGGATCGTCCGGATGTGCCGCTGCCTTTTCTTAAACGCCTGCCGTTACCTTAACATCGTCCATAATGAGCTTTGCTACATGGCGGGCGCTCGAGAAGGCGCGTTCCGCCAGCTCGCCCTTGCCGGTGCAGCCGTCGCCGCAGAAATAGAACGGAACGTTCTCCACGCGATTCGGCAGCAGCTCGTTCGATGCGATATTTTTGACGCTGGCCACCATCGCCTTCTTCGATACCCGCTTGACGGCGACAGCTTCCCGCCAGCCCGGGTAGTGCGTATCGAACAGGCGCTCCATCTGCTCCGTCTTGCGGTCAAGATACGCCCGCCGCGCATCCTCGCTATCGAAATCGTCGCTCAAATACGCGATTCCCTGCAGAAGCTGGCCGCCTTCCGGCACGAGCGTATGGTCCGTCGCCGACACATCGGTGATGAACATTTTGTTATCCATATCGGAGATATAACTAAACGGACGCGCCACAACGCGCTCCAAGCCGATATCGTAGACCATGACCTCGGTCGCCGTATTGTTCTCGTATGGCGCCACGAACGGCTCCCAAGCGGTCCCCTTCAGCAGCTTGACGACCTGCTGTACCGGCATCGCGAATATGACCCGGTCGAACGCGGCCTCGCGCGATTTCGTCTGCAAAATAAACTTGCGGTCGGCATACCGGATGCTTTCCACGCCTTCCTGCAGCGCGATTTCCCACCGGCCGGAGCCGGTCAGCTTCTGCTTCAGCTGGTTCGTAATTACCGCCCACGAACCCAGCACGTAGTTGACCGGCTTCGAGGACAGGAACAGGTTGTGATAGTACTCGGAGATGACGCTGCCGGACACCTTGCGCGCTTCCTCCGGCGTAATGAAGAAGTTCGAGCAGACGAGATGCTCCCACAGCTCCTTAACGTCTTCATCGGCGTCCGATTCGGCCAGGTAATCGCCGAGCGTCGCGTAATTTTTCAGCTGGTGGATGTTGGCGATAATCGCCGTAATTTCACCGACGAAACGCACCTTCTGCATCGCATTCAGCAAATCCGTCTTCACCAGGTTGACAAAATCTAACGGAGCTTGCGTCAGCATCCCGTGCTTGGCGTACATGACGCGGCGCTTATCGACCTGCTTGGAAGAGAACGACAAGCCGAGCTCGCGCTCCAGGTTCGAGATGGTATGACGGTCAATGCCGTATATCGCGTGAGCGCCATAATTGAGCGTAAATCCGGCCTTCTCGTACGTAAACGCCCGGCCGCCCAGCTGCGGCGAGCGCTCGAACAGGATGCCCTCGATGCCCGGGCGTTCCGACAAATAAGCGGCTGCGGTGAGCCCCGCCAAGCCGCCTCCGATAATCGCTACTTTCATTTGAGGTTCCTCCTTCACAATCGTTCCGGCCGACCAGCCCTCTGCAGACTGCTCGGCGCGGAGTCCGGCCCAAGCCCATTTCATATTATGTTCAAGTAAAGCCAACAGTCCGTGCGGTGCCTGCTCCTCCTGCGTAGACCAGGTCAGCAGGGTGCCGTAATACGTCGTCACGAGCAGCTGCACCTTATGAGCGTTAGGAAGCCAGTGCAGCAGTCCTTCCGCCAGCGCCGTTTGCTCCTGACGGCGTGCAGGGGAGCCAGCCGGCTGCGGTTGCAGGGTTAAAAGCATGATGCTGCGTACGAGCTTCGGATAACGGCCGATATTCGACGCCAAGTCGATAAATAGCCGGTTGATATGCGATTCCAGGGAAGTAACCTTCGAAGGCGGCTGTTTCACCCACTCTTCAATAAGGCGGATTTGCCTGCCGCTGATTTCGTCGAGAATGTCTTCTTTGCTGCGAAAATAGTGGTAAAACGTCCCTTTCGAAATGTTCGCCCGGGCGATAATATCGTCTACGGACACGTGCTCGAAGCCGTGCTCGACAAACAGCAGCAGCGCGGTTTCCATAACGGTCTCGCGCTTCTTCCGGGTCGTCGCTCTCATGAACGGTCCCATAAGCCACCTCCTGCGGCACACATATTCCTCTATAACAACAGTATATGACGAATTCGACTCGGAGTCTACAAGTTATTAGACTAGTGGTCTAATAACTATTCGGTAGTCGATCCGCCGTACGTTACTGCGCTTCTTAGCCCGCAACGGCGCGTACCCGGTGTTCCAAGCCCAATTTTCCTGATGTTGTAGCCGAAAGCCCAGTTCCGAATATCGTATGCGTAGGAGGTGTCTTATGGATATGGATCATCAGCAAGGCATTGCGCTGTGCATGCAGCACATGCATCGGTACGTAGGCATTCAGACGGCTGACGGCGCTTATCACGACGGCATTATTGAGAAGGTTGACGAGACGCATGTATACTTAGCGGTCCCGATCGGCTGCGAAAGCGACAGCCGGGCGTTCTTCCCGGGACCTTTCGGCGGGTACCCGGCATTCGGATACGGTTTTCCTTATGGATACGGATTTTGGCCGCGGCGCCGGTTTTACCGGACCGTTCTTCCGCTCGCCGCGCTGCTTAGCTTGTCGCTGCTGCCGTATTATTAATGCAGCAGTAGAAAAAAAGGTAACCCTGCGTGTCCTCGCGCCGGGTTACCTTTTGGCCTTTATTGGGGGGCATCCAGAACGGCCTGAATCCGTGTCTGCATGCTTCGCTGCGCTTCTTCGACGCTCTGTTTGCCTGCCGCGGCGGCATCCGTCTCCTCATCGACGATCGAGCTGATCGATTTGCTAATTTGTATGTCCATCGTCGGATCATAGCTGTACACGGTGCGGCGCCAATCAGGCTCCTGCTGTGCATAGAACGGTTTCAAACGGTCTCCGTAGATCGTTAACAGCGTCGATTCATGCACCGGAATGGGCAGCATGTTGGAAGTTACGCCGTTCTGATAAGCCCGGGGATCGGTGTCGTCCTGGCTGATATACCGCAGCACTTCCATGGCCTGACGCAGATTGGGGCTGTTCGGGTTCACCGACAGGATCGAGCCGGGAATGAGCTGCGTATTGATATCCGGATTGGACGGATCGACGGGGGCGGTCACGATGCCGTAATCGATTCCGCTTCCCTTCAGCCTGCTGATCGCGCCTATTGTATCCAGCGCCATTGCCGCCCGGCCTTGCGCAAACAAGTCCATCGCCTGCTGATCGGCCTGTTCGATCCGGTTATTTTGGATCGTATAACTTTTAGCCGGGTGAACTCGCCCTTCCCGGTATGCATCCAGCGCGAGGTGGAGCGCTTCGTTCCACGCCGTGCTGTCCATGGCCGCTTTCTTGCGGCTGTCGTCAACGTAGGAAAGCCCGTGCGTGTGGGCGATCATTCCGACGAGATAAGAAGCCGGAAACATCGGTATGTACATTTCGTGAAAGCCGAATATTTTCTTGCCCGGGTTGCCCTCCGCAGGAAACCGTTTCGCCAGCTCCATGACCTGCTTCCAGGTCATCCGATCGGTCGGATAGGGGACCTTATACTGATCGAACAGCTTCTTGTTGTAAAAGATCGCCCGGCCGTCGAATTCGGTAGCGATGCCGTACGATTTGCCGTCCGGCATCCGGAGTGCGTTGACGACGGCGGCAATCTTATCCGGCTGCTCCAAGCCGTCGAGCGGCAGCAGCTTACCATGCTCGGCAAGCAGCCTGTATTGAATGGCGGAGCTGGAGATAATCAAATCCGGCTTTTGTTCTTCGGTCATTTGCTCGAAAGCGTCGAAGCTATAATTCCCTTTCTCATAGGTCGAAATATCGCTAAATTCGATTTTCAAGGACGGAAACCGCTTCTTCAGCTGATCTCCAAACATATCCCGATACAGCCGCTCATCGCCTATGGACAGCTTCAAAGTAACATTCATATCCACGCTCTCCGCAGCCGGTTGTGGCTGCAGGATGCCGAACAGTTTCCCTGCGGATGTCCAATCCGCATAACTTCCGGCCCAGATCGCAGCGCCCAGGGCGGCGGCAGCCGCGTACCAGCGCGAGGGGGCGGGGTGTGAACGGGAACCGGCTTTAATGTGCTGCATCACGCTGCGCGCGGCGGCCTCCGCTCTACGGGAGGCATAGGGGACGTCGGTTTTCAACGCTTTCTCCCAAGGTTCCGGCTTCATGGCTGATCCTCCTTCATGCGGTCGTTGATTTTGCTCCGAGCCCGGTGCATGCGCGATTTTACGGTCCCCGGAGGAATATGGAGCAGCTGCGCGATCTCCTCGATGTCCATGTCGTAATGAGCGTAGAGCAGCAGCACCTCTCTCAGCTTGGCCGGCAGGGCGAACACGGATGTCCATACTTCCTGGCGCTCGAAGGCGGATATCGCTTCCTGCTCTGCGGACGACACCGGCTTCTCCGGCTGCTTGAATCCGGTCGCGATCACGTTGCGGATCCAGTACGATTTGCGGTAGTCCAGGAACGCGCGGCGTGTAATCGCGAACAGCCACGTCTTGACCGAGGCGTCGCCGCGGAACGAGCCGAGCTGCCGGTACGCCTTGAGGAACGTGTCCTGCATCAGATCATCGGCCGCATCGGCGCGCAGCGTAAGGAAGTAGGCATACTTCCAGACGTCCTTGCCGTACTCCTGCATCAGATCCGTCAGCGCGCGCTCCTTGTCGAGCCCTTCGGCCGCGAATTGCAAATAGTGAAATGTCAATAGGATTCACCTCTCTGCACTATTGGACGACGGATCGGCGCAAAGGTTCCCTACAGCCGGCAGTTTGTTGTACAAGCGGTCCCATATTCGCTATGATAGAGGTAAAGAGTGCCAAGAGGAGGTAACGCTGATGGACTGCATCTTCTGCAAAATCGTAAACGGCTCAATCCCGTCCCGCAAAATTCTTGAAACCGACAACGTGCTCGTCTTTCACGACATTCAGCCGGCGGCCCCCGTACACGCCCTGATCATCCCGAAGAAGCACATCCCGACGATGAACGACGCGACAGGCGACGACTTCGCTTTGCTCGGGGAAGTGCTCTCGGCGGCGCAGACGGCCGCGAAGGAGCTCGGCGTGGCGGAAAGCGGCTACCGGCTCATCAACAACTGCAATTCGGACGGCGGACAAGTCGTGTACCACATCCATTTTCACCTGCTCGGCGGGGAGAAACTGGGCGGCTTGAATGCGAAATTTTAGCGCAAAATTCGGCGGTTTGTTGGTAAAGTAGGGCAAAAGTTGACACCTCCTTTCCTTATGACCTATAATGAGGTTTGATTAATCGCTTTGCTGTGTCTTGGACGGTCTGTTCGGAGGGAGGGAAAACTGGTGTCAGAAACTCGAGTTCGCAAAAATGAAACTATAGATGCTGCACTTCGTCGCTTTAAGCGCTCCATCGCAAAGGATGGCGTTCTTGCCGAAGTGAAGAAACGCAAGCATTATGAGAAGCCTAGCGTAAAGCGCAAGAAGAAATCCGAGGCTGCTCGCAAGAGAAAGTTCTAGGAGGCCCTCAATCAATGAGCTTGAGCGAGCGTTTGAATGAAGATATGAAGAATGCGATGAAGTCGCAAGACAAGTTTAAGCTTTCGGTTATTCGTATGGTTCGGTCCGCGATTAAGAATATCGAGATCGATACGAAGAAAACGTTAAGCGACGACGAAGTTCTTGACGTGCTTAATCGCGAAATCAAACAGCGCAAAGATTCCCTCCAGGAATTTGAGAAAGCCGGCCGAGACGATTTGGCAGAGACCGTGCAAGCTGAAATCGCCGTTCTCATTGAGTACATGCCGCAGCAGCTTTCCGAGGAAGAGGTCAAAGCGATTGTACAGCAGACTATCCAAGAAGTCGGAGCTTCTTCCAAAGCGGACATGGGTAAAGTGATGGGCGCCCTGATGCCTAAAGTTAAGGGGCGAGCGGATGGCAAACTTGTCAACCAGCTCGTGCAGCAGCTGCTTCCGTAACTGACAATTTCGATTGTGCACATAGAGAAGGACCGTTCCCTATCGGGGCGGTCCTTTTTTACCATTTCAGAACGTATAAATTTCCGCATTAACGCGGTCGCTCATCTTCGAAACGACAGGAGTTTCGTTCAATCAACCTTGTCGAAAGCGCTTTCGACACAGTTCGAGCCCAATCGCCACCATCACAGCCCCCCATACCAGGAACGCAACGTCGTACCACAGCTCATGGGGATCTCCCTGTTTGACGTGATGAATCTGCAGCCAATGATGATTCACAAGACCTTCGACGATGTTGAAGGCTCCGCCCCCAAGCAGGACAAGCCCGATCAGCTGCCGGACCGGCAGCCTGGCGAAACCGTCGCGGCCGCCGTGCCATAACAATATCGCTCCCCAAGCCAGCAGGATTGTCGTCGCCAAGTGAAACCAGCCGTCGCTTTCGATCTGTCCGTGCCGGTCGGTGTGCATGACGACGCTGTGCCACTGCAGGAGCTGGTGAAAAACGATGCCGTCAACGGCACCGAGCAGACCGAGACCGAGTACGAAAGCGCCGATCGCCTGCTGACTGTTGCTTCGAAACATGACTTCCATCTGAATAAAACCCTCCTTCGTTATTTTCTTCGCCTATAACTCCTTGTATTTCCGTAATCCCGTTTCATAAACGTGCGGACTTCGGCATAGAGTGGGATAAAGCCCTGCGCTCCGCTGCGGGTTTCCTTTTGTCCGAAAGCAATATCCGACATCCACTCAAGCGGAGGAGGTTCGCCATACCGATGCGTCTGCTGCCTCGCAAACTGAATCAATGGGCTGCCAATTTGCTAGACCTGCCCCAGGACGTCGTTCATGATTTGCCGAGAATTACGATGATCGGCAACATGCAGCTCTATATCGAGAATCACCGCGGCGTGCTCCACTTCTCCAGTGACCGGCTGCAGCTGGCGCTTTCTCACGGCAAGCTGGACATTCACGGAAAACAGCTCGTGATCCGGGCGATTTTGACCGAGGAAGTGTTTATCGAAGGAACGATCGACGACATCCAATATACGAAGTAAAGGTGATGCGCATGCAATCCAAGCTGTTATTTTTCGTCCGCGGCTATGTACGTATGGATATTCGTGGGAACGGAGTCGTCGAGCTGCTCAACCGCGCTGCCGTCCAGCGCATCGCGGTTTGGGAAGTAAAGCGGATCGACAAGCATGCCGTTTCGTTGTACATGCCTCTTCATGAAGCGCTTCGGCTGCGTCCGCTGCTGCGTGAGACGGGCTGTCGGATGCGGGTGAGGGAACGTTTCGGATTTCCGTTCATGACAGGCATGCTGTGGCGGCGGAAATTTTTTGCCGTTGGTCTGGCCGGCTTTATCGCCGGAATTATTTTGTTATCTTCGCTCGTATGGCGCGTCGGCGTCGAAGGAAATCAAACGATCGCAACGGACCAAATAATCAAGGCGGCCCGTGAAATTGGCATTAAGCCGTGGCAGTGGAAGTCGAAGCTTGGCGAGCCGGACGAGCTGTCCCGGCAGCTGCATCTGAGACTGCCGGGGACGGCGTGGGTAGGCGTCGAGGTGAAGGGCACCCATGTGCTGATCAAGGTGGTGGAGGCTCAGCTTCCCGATCAACGCGAGCTGGTCGGACCCCGCCATCTCGTTTCGGCCAAGAATGCCATGATTACGCAAATTTTCGCCGAGAAAGGGCTGCCCGTCGTGCAGCCGAACCGTTATGTGCGCAAAGGAGACATCCTGATTACGGGCATTCTAGGCGACGAGGAAAATCAGCAAACCGTTGCGGCTACCGGTGTCGTCAGGGGACTCGTTTGGTACACATCCTCGATCGAAGTGCCGATGGTGCAGCGTTCCAAGGTATATACCGGAGAAAGCAAGGACCGCCACTTTTTCGTAGTCGGCAACCGCGGTATACAGCTGACGGGCTACGGGAAGGTCCCTTTCGCGCAGAGCGAAACGGTCGCCGATCGCACGCAATGGCAGCTCGGACCGATCCCGCTGCCGTTCGGCTGGCTGCGGGAGAGGGTGTATGCGGTCGATACCGCCGAGAGGACCATCGATGCGGCCGAAGCTCACAACATCGCCTTGGAGCGAGGAAGGTCGCAGACAATCGCCGCTGCAGGGCCCGATGCGATGATCCGCTCGGAAAAAATTTTGCATGAGAAAACGGAGAATGGTAAAGTTTATATGGAAGTTCATTTCGAAGTTGAAGAAAATATCGCCATCGAACAATCGATCGTACCGTAAGGAGATGGAGGCCTTTTGACGGAAAACGCCCAGCTCATCAAGCTCAGTCTGCGCTCCCCTGCCGAAGGACAAGCGCTATTCGGACCGCAGGACAAGTTCCTGCGCCTTATCGAGAAGGAAACGAACGCCCGCATTTTTACCCGGGACGAAGAAGTGACGATCCAAGGCGACGCCGCCAGCATCAATTCGCTGCAGCAGCTGTTCCAAGTATTGCTTGAGTTGATCCGGAATCAGTACAGCATATCGGAACGCGACGTCCTGTATGCGATCGAGCTGGCCAAGCAGATGAAGGCCGACCAGCTTCTCGACATCCTTAAGGGTGAAATCGCGACAACGAATAAAGGGAAGCCGGTCCGGATCAAAACGATCGGACAGAAGCAATATATCTCTACGATTCGCAAGAAGGACATCGTATTCGGTATCGGACCGGCCGGCACGGGCAAGACGTACTTGGCCGTCGTACTGGCGGTTGTGGCGCTGAAGGAAGGTGCCGTCAAGCGGATTGTACTGACGCGTCCCGCCGTTGAAGCCGGCGAGAGCCTGGGCTTCCTGCCGGGTGACCTCCAGGAAAAGGTTGACCCTTATTTGCGGCCATTGTATGATGCTCTTAACGATATGCTCGGACCCGAGCAGGTCGCCAAAGCGCTCGAAAGAGGGCTGATCGAGATCGCTCCGCTCGCTTATATGCGCGGCAGGACGCTCGACGATTCGTTCATTATTCTCGATGAAGCCCAGAATACGACGCCGGAGCAGATGAAGATGTTCCTGACCCGTCTCGGCTTCGGCTCGAAGATGGTTATTACCGGCGACGTCACGCAGATTGACTTGCCGCGCGGGAAGACGTCGGGCCTCATCGAGGCGCAGCGCATTCTGAGCCGCATCGAAGAGATCGGTTTCGTCCAATTTTCCGAAACGGACGTCGTCCGTCACTCGCTCGTACAAAAAATCATTGTCGCCTACAACGAGGACCAGAACTAAAACCGCAAGAGTGACAGCATGTCCTCTGAGAGGACGGAAACCTTGAGATGAATAACGAGATTCGGTATCAGAACAAGACGATCCGCTACCGGCTTAACGGCTGGAAAACGAGCGCCGCCGTTCGTTTGCTGCTGTATGCGGCGCTGGCGGCGCTGCTGTCATTCGCTTTTTTTCCCAAGCTTGTGCCCCCGACGTACGATTTGAAGCCCGGCAGCATCGCCGACAAGACGATTTTGGCTCCGCGGCAAGAGGTGGATGCGGCTGCAACGCTGAGGGCCAAAGACGCCGCCGTTCAGCAGGTGCAGCCGGTGTATCAAGTCGTCGGGTTGAACAACGAGGCGCTGGTCGACACGCTGTTCGATAAGCTGAATCAAATTAATGCGGACGCTGAAGTCAAGTTTGAGGACAAGGTCAGCATCTATCGGACGGTGCTGCCGCAGATTGTCGCCGATCATCATGCTCGCTCCGTCAAAACGTTCCGCAGCTCGGGCGCCTACTCCGACACGCTTCTCGAAGAGCTTGACCGCACGATTGCGGATCAGGCGTATCGAATACCGGAGGAGGCGTTCTTCAAGTTTCCGCGCCTGACGAAGGAAGATCTGGCCGCGATGCAGCCCGTCGCCAGGGATATTGTCACGAAGCTCATGTACGACGAGCTCCAGCAGGTGCAAAGCGCCAGAGCGAAGGTGGCCGAGCTCGTCTCGACCTCGAATTTGACGAAGGCGCTGTCGCGCGAGCTCGTTCAGGAAATCATTCGGGTATCGTTGTCGCCGAACAAATTCATCGATACGAGAGGAACCGAAGAAGCCCGCGTGAAAGCCCGGGAAGAGACGAAGCCCGTTTATGTCAATAAGGGCGACGTACTCGTGAAGCGCGGCGACTTGATCACGGAAGAGCTGTATAAGCGGCTTGAAGACATGGATTTGCTGAAGACGCAATCCAATTACTGGCCGCAGCTCGGCCTCGTGCTGCTTTCCGGCATGATGGTCACATTCCTTTACATGTACCACCGCCGGACGAAGGCTCATATCCATGATACCAATACGCAGCTGATCATGCTGGGCTTGATTTATGTCCTGAACATAGCCGTCATGAAAATTATCGCTTACGGCCAGACGGACATTCCGTATATCGGCTATTTGGCGCCGACGGCAATGGGCGCCATGCTGATCACGATTTTGTTCGACGGCACGCTGGCCTTCGGCTCAACCATCGTATTCGCCATTATCGCAAGCGTCATGTTCAACACCGACCCGGCGCTGATGTTCGATTTCCGGTACGGGCTGCTGACGCTCGTAGCCGGCTGGGCCGGCATCTTCACGATGCAGAAGGCGAGCCAGCGCTCCTCGATTCTGAAGGCGGGTATCGTCGTCGCCTTATTTTCGGCGCTGGCCATGCTGTCGCTGCTGCTGATGAACGATCATGTCGCCGAGAACGAGATTTTGCTTACGCTCGCTTACAGCTTTTCCGGCGGGCTGCTGACGGCTGTATTGGTTATCGGTTTAGTTCCGTTCTTCGAGGCGCTGTTCGGCATCTTGTCGCCGCTCAAGCTGGTTGAGCTGTCCAACCCGAACCATCCGCTGCTGCGCAAGCTGCTGACGGAGACGCCGGGCACGTACCATCACAGCGTCATGGTCGGCAACTTGTCGGAAGCCGCCGCCGAGGCGGTCGGAGCCAACGGCCTGCTCTGCCGTGTCGGTTCGTACTATCACGACATCGGGAAGACGAAGCGGCCAAGCTATTTTATCGAAAATCAAACGAACATCGAGAATCCGCACGACCGGATCGACCCGGCGCTCAGCAAATCGATCATCGTCGCTCATGCCCGCGACGGCGTTGAAATGCTGCGCGACTACAAGATGCCGAAGGCGATCTGCGACATCGCCGAGCAGCATCACGGCACGACGCTGCTGCATTATTTTTACCATAAGGCGAAGCAGCAGGCGGAAGGGGAAGGGCGCGAGGTCAAGGAAGAGGAATTCCGCTACCCCGGACCGAAGGCGCAGACGAAGGAAGCGGCTATCGTCGGCATCGCCGATTCCGTGGAGGCGGCCGTCCGGTCGCTGCGCAACCCGACCATGGAGCAGATCGATACGATGGTTCACAAAATCATCAAATCTCGTCTGGACGACGGACAGCTGAGCGATTGCGACTTGACGCTCAAGGAGCTGGATACGATTGCCAAGACTCTTAACGAGACGCTGCTCGGCATTTTCCACTCCCGTATCGAATATCCGAATGAAGGAGCAAGCTAAATGACGTTGAAGCTGGAATGGAGCAACGAACAGTCGGTACACGAAATTCCGCCGGAATGGATCGTGCGGCTGAAGGAGCTGCTGAAGATCGCCGGCGAAGAAGAAGGAGTGACGGACGGCGAGGTTGCCTTGACGTTCGTCGACGACGAGCGCATCCACGAGTTGAACCGCGAATACCGGGGGATCGACAGACCGACGGACGTGCTGTCATTCGCGATGCGAGAAGCCGGTGAAGACGAAATCGCTATCATCTACGGAAGCGATGACGAGTATGAAGTCATCGAAGAGACGGTGGACGGCGCGGAGGTCGAGGACGGAGAAGACGGTGACGATGATAGCTTTAGCGAGCCGCTCGGCGACATTATCATTTCCGTGCCGAAGGCGTTCGCGCAGGCCGAGGAGTACGGCCATTCCCCGGAGCGGGAGCTGGGGTTCCTGTTCGTTCACGGCTTCCTGCACTTGATCGGCTACGATCATGGCAGCGAGGACGAGGAGAAGGAAATGTTCGGCAAGCAGGAAAATATTTTGAATAAGGCGGGGTTATCGCGTTGAATGAGGACGGACGGTGGCGGCCCGGCAAATGGAAGCGCAGCTTAAGATACGCCTACGAGGGCATACAATATGCGTTGTCGACGCAGGCGAACATGAAGTTTCACTTCGTGGCCGCTTTCGCCGTTTTGCTGGCTGCACTGTTGGTCAAATTGAGCCGGACGGATATTTTGTTCCTGCTGCTGGCCGTCACGCTGATGATCGTTACCGAACTGATCAATACGGCGGTGGAGAAGGCCGTCGATTTGGCCATGCCGGACCGACATCCGCTCGCGAAGATCGCTAAAGACGTTGCCGCGGCTTCCGTGCTGGTGTCGGCGGTTTTTGCCGTCATCGTAGGGATGATCGTCTTCTATGAACCGATTGACCGGCTCATGTCCAATGTAAGGGAACAACGTTCGATGACGGCGGGGACGATATGGATCAGCCTGGCGCTCGTGCTGCTCTCCGTCGTGGTGACGGCGACCCGCTTCCGGAAACAGGGCCTCGCGTACCGGCCCAGCTTGTTTATGGCAGTGGCCGCCGCGGCGGCTACTATGATCGCTCTAGCAGCCAGCCCGACATGGATCGGGCTGCTTGCGTATTTGCTCGTCGCGATCATCGCAGTCGTGCTGTACGATAAGTCCGCCCGATCGGTGCCGGCCCTGCTGCTCGGCGGCTTGATCGGTCTCGGCATTGCGCTGCTCGCTGCGGCCCTGCTGCATATCGGTTTTTAAATTCATGAATGTCGGGAAGGATGAAGAGGATGGCGACTTTCGATGTGAAGAAGCTGTTGGAGCATGCGCTGGAGGCTCGGCGCCGGGCGTATACGCCGTATTCGCATTTCCAGGTTGGAGCCGCATTGCTGGACGATTCGGGAGCCATCCACTTAGGATGCAACATTGAGAATGCGGCTTACGGTCCTACGAACTGTGCGGAAAGGACGGCGCTGTTTCGAGCCGTTGCCGACGGCCTCGCTCCACGGACGTTTCGGGCTATCGCCGTTATCGGCGACACCGAAGGTCCGATCTCGCCATGCGGCACATGCCGGCAAGTATTGGTCGAGCTGTGCGCGCCGGATATGCCGGTCTTTCTCGGCAACCTGAAAGGAGACGTGCAGGAGACGACGGTGTCGGCGCTGCTGCCGGGAGCATTTTCCTCCGTCGATTTGCAGTACGACTATCAGCACAAGCGCAAGAACTAACCGAAAGAAGGATCATGACGTTATGACCCAATCCAAAAAGCCTTTCCGCTCGGGCTTCGTTGCCATAATCGGCCGCCCGAACGTCGGCAAATCGACCTTAATGAACCAGATGATCGGCCAGAAGGTCGCCATTATGTCGGATAAACCGCAGACGACCCGGAACAAAATCCACGGTGTTTATACGACGGAGAACGCCCAGATCGTCTTCCTGGACACGCCCGGCATTCACAAGGCGAACTCGAAGCTCGGCGATTATATGATGAAATCCGCGCACAGCACCCTCAGCGAAGTCGATGCCGTGCTGTTCCTGATCGATGTCGTCGAAGGAATGGGGGGCGGCGACCGGTACATTATTTCCCAATTGAAAGATATCAAGACACCGGTCATTCTCGTGATGAACAAGATTGATCAGGTGCAGCCGGAGGCGCTGCTGCCGATCATTACGCAATACAAAGATTTGATGAGCTTCGCCGAAATCGTGCCGATCTCCGCCATCAACGGCAATAACGTGTCGACATTGCTGGAGCAAATTACGAAATATTTGCCGGAGGGGCCGCAGTATTATCCCGCCGACCAAATTACGGACCACCCCGAGCAGTTCGTTATCGCCGAGCTGATCCGCGAGAAGATCCTGCATTTGACCCGCGAAGAGGTGCCTCATTCCATCGCCGTACAGATTGAGGATATGCGCGTGCAGGAAAATGGGGTCGTTTATATCGGCGCCGTCATTTTCGTTGAGCGTGATTCCCAGAAGGGGATCATTATCGGGAAGAAGGGTGCGCTGCTGAAGGAAGTCGGCCAACTGGCCCGTAAAGACGTGGAGACGCTGCTCGGCTCGAAGACGTTCCTCGAGCTGTGGGTCAAGGTGAAGAAGGATTGGCGCAATCAGGACCGACTTCTGCACGAGCTGGGCTACCGCAACGACTGATGTTGTTTCAGGGTTGCGATCCCTTATACCGGTCCGCAGCGCAGCACCTGCCTGAACAACACTTCCAGTCTTTCCTTCGAATAACAGGCCCGCTCCTAACTCATCCTAATCACGTAAGCTGCACAGTGACTTCAGGCCGCGTGAAAGGATGATCAGGGATGAGGGACTTTTCGTGGAACGTATTCACCAAGACCGGAGATGTAGATGCTTATCTCTTGTATAAGCAGTCAGGCGAGGGTGAAAGTGCAGGTGCAGAGTCAAGCTTCGACCCGATTGACGAAGCCGAAGACGACGCAGATCTTATCATTTGATGAATAAAACGGTACAATGTAATTATGGGCTTCGGCTCATAATTATTTTTTTTGAATATCAAGTTGCCTCAGCAAATCCTTCACATGCGAACATTTGTTTGATATAT
>NZ_JBHLWN010000026.1:0-43964 GCF_042432825.1 Paenibacillus chartarius
AAAAGTGCCTCTAAACCCTTGTGAGATAAGGATTTTTTGATTTTTCAGCAAGCCCTAATTAAAACGGATTAAGAATGCTCAGGCAACCACGCTTGGGCATTTTTTAATGTCGTTAGGGTTGCAACGCCATAAACTATCGGCTGATTCAAATCTTTATTTTTCCTCACTTCCGCATACAACAAAGAAGTTGATAAAAAACAGGAGGAGGCATGCTTTTGTTTCCAGTTTATTAGTCCAGGACTTTCAAAACGGTAAAAATTAATCCAGAATCAATAAGGGAGAGGGCATAAATATGAATAGTTCAGTTGTTCGGGTTTTTGGAAATCAATTTCTCAACGCATTTGGCATTCAATTGCCAACAATCGTAGAGCACATCCCCACCGAAATTCTGACCATCAGTGGAGAGAAACTCATCATCCAGGAGTTGTTCCGTCTGGAGGATGACACATTGTTGCACATTGAATATCAGTCATCTGCGAGTCCAGATGATTTGGATCAATTGTTCGTTGACTTGATGTGGTACGATCTAAAGATCGGAGAGAAGCACGGGAAATTAATCAACACGATCGTTGTTTTGGGATCAGCAATAAACAAGGCAGAACTCAGCAGGGATCTTGGAGCAATCAAGTATAAGGTCACGGAAGCTGTTTGGCTTAGCAAGCAGAATGGGGATCAGCTTACAGAGGAATTGACCAAAAAAGTGGAACAGAAAGGCGAGCTGACGGACGAGGAATTGTCCAAGCTCATAATGCTACCTTTTATGCAGACTAATATTTCACGTTTCCAGAGAACAGTGCAGTCAATCCAGATCGCAAATCAATTGGTTGATAAGGGGAAAAGGGATATGGTGACTAAGCTTATGAAGACGATGGCCAAAAAAATACTAACTGGCGACGATTTTGAACAAGTTGTACAAGCCTTAGCGAAAGCTTAGATGATATGAAGAGGATCGGAAAATCGGATAAATGCCGATATTCGATCCTTTTTGATTCTAAGAATGATGATTTATGCAGACCTTCCATGCTATAGATTCTCGTAAAAGAAATCGATCTTTTGTTCTGGACTCCAGGATGATGCATAAACAACCTTGCTTTGTCCCCGTCTTTGAAAACGTACCTCCACCACTTCTGGTTTTATGTAGATGGGGTTACAAATCTGGAAGTGCAATTTTCTGCTAATATTTTTATTCTCGTAAACAATCACTGCTTCTTTATCTAAGAATTCCATAGTACGATAAGAATACCATATTCCCTCAAAACATAGATATGGCGGCAATTTATGCGAGAAAAGTCTGCTGAGCTTAGGTACTACCGAAAATACAAATTCTCCAATCCCCATGAATCTATCTCCTTTAAGAATTATTTCGAAAAATTCGGACTTCCTCTCGTCAGCCCTGTTATCCCTGTCTTGTCGATTGGCTTTAGACCACATCGGTTATGATTCTTAATTTGATCCATCATCCACCCCTCCTATGTGGCGGATAAATAGAAAAGGCCAAGCGAACTATTTCTCACCTGACCCCCGTTTTTCTCTGTTCCTTATCCATGTACATATTCTGGTCGGCTGATTTGATCAACTCGTCTAAATCTCTACTGACATCAGGAAAGATTGATGATCCGATGGAAACACTAACGCCTACGTTGACTTGCTTCGAAAGATTCTCCAGATCATTGTGCAGTCTCTTGAGAAAAGTTTGTAGTCCAGCCTCATCTTTGTAATGACCTATTACCAGGAATTCGTCCCCTCCCCAGCGAGCAGCGATATCACTTTTTCGTGTTGATCTAATTAGTGTTTCAGCAATCTGGGTTAGAATCAAATCACCTTTATGATGACCGTACTTGTCATTTATATGCTTGAAGTTGTCACAATCAATAACCAATAAAAAGAGTTTACTTTTTGCTCGTTCAGCTAATGATGCGATCTTTTCGAAACTTTTTATCACGAATCTGCGATTATACAGCCCTGTTAACTCATCTTTCTCAGAATAAAATTTGACCTTATCATACTGTTTGCCAGTCCAATATCCTCCAAATATCAAGAGAGGATAAGTATATACGTCGAATGGTTCAATCTTTCCATCTCGATAAAAATAATAGACGATATACATCGAATGCAATAAAAAAGCAAAAATAGTTATAAAGATTCTACCCTTATATTTCATGTTGAATCCCGCCTAAAATAGTCATAAAGAACTATCAATACCATTGGAATTATACCATCATTTTACAGAGGAAGTATATTTCAGTATTATTATAAAGCATAATAGCACAAAAAGTTGGGGAATTCATGAGATAATCGAATTTTGTTGGCTATAGCCTATAGAGTGTATCGCCTGTTTGTCTTCTAATGTTCTCAAAAAGGAGTAAAACCTTGATTGAGAACATTTTTGGTGAGATACTTCGCAAGCATAGAAAAGAAAGTAAATTGTCCCAGGAAGACTTAGCATTAAATGCAGAGATAGATCGAAGTTTTTTGTCGGAAATAGAACGTGGAATCAGGAAGCCGACCATAAACACAGTATTTGCTTTATGTTATGCACTTCATATTAAGCCATCTGATTTGATAAGAGAAGTGGAAGAAGAGTATGAACGGAAGCGTGAAGCAACTCATGAATTAACTGATGACTAAATCTTGGTTACATTGTAGATCAGAGGAGAGATCCCTCTGGTCTTTTGTTTTTGGTCTGAATACAATCGCCATTTTGATAATTGGAGGAAATTCAAAAGAAATCAAAGTATTCCCAAACAACCGATAATATCATACTATGGTACTACTATGATAACAAATAGGTGGTGTATAACATGGGTATTTTTGGCGGAGGAGGGCTTTTTAATGGCGGAGGTTTCTTTGGTGGTAGCGGAGGAATAAGAGGTAAAGACCCATTTGAAAGAGAAGCTGAAAGACGAACAAGAAAAGCTGTTGAAAAAGTTGCGACCAAAATTTCCCCAACATTAGGAAATGTAGTGAAAGTTGTTAATGGAGTACAAGAAGCAAAAGATGATCTTATATATGGCAAGCAACCTTCATTGAAGGAGATATTAGATAACGATAAAAAAATAGTAAAAAACTTTACTCCTGCATATGGAGCCCTTGTGTATTGTGAACTTGGTTTTGGCTCCATGGAACACTCTGGGATTTATGTTGGTGGAAACAGAATTATTGATTTAGATGGAAAAGGTAATATAAAGAAGGTTAGCCTTAAAGAATTTACGAGTCATATTACAACCTTAGATACCGATGTTTGGGTTCCTTGTGATAACGATGGAAATCCAATAGGTCTGAGTAATGCTGGAGACAGAGCCGTTAATATTCTTGGTGGGAAACGAGAATATAATTTAATCCTTGATAATTGTCATCAGTTTGCATCTGGATGTATAACGGGAAATTTTGAGAATGCTGATAATTTTCTTTGGATGTTAAAAGACACATTTGCTAAAACATATGGATATAACGTTGTCTGGAGAAAGTGGGAGTGGCACAAAAAATAGGTTTATAGCTTTATGTGTGCTGTCGGGAGAAGAAAGATCAATATAGTGAGTGAAACCACCTAATCGGGTGGTTTTTCTCTGTTTTTCTGGCTATTCATCATATAAACAGATCCTTGATTTTATTATTGAGTATTGGAAATACGATAAGTAAAATAGTGGTAATATCAGGGATTATGAAATAGGAGGATTAACTTGAAGAGCACAGGTATTGTCAGAAAAGTAGATGAACTTGGTCGGGTTGTGTTACCAATTGAACTTCGAGACATGTTAGACGTTAAGATTAAGGATTCACTGGAGATATTTATCGATGAAGAGGAAGAGATTATGGTTCTGAAAAAATACCAAGGTAGCTCTTGTATTTTCTGTGGCAAATATAGCAATGATTTAATTTTTTTCAAAAAATACTTGGTGTGCCATACATGCATCTCAGAATTAGGACCTTCTACGAAGGCGGATAACGGGGAGGAGGATCGTGTCTACGAAGAAGTAGCGGCAACTGTCTCTGATGTAGAGATAGACACAAAGAAGCGGAAACGACGTAAAGAAAACAAGTCTGACACTGTGATGAATCAACTACATGCGGCAATCATGGCAAATCCAAAAGCATCCCAGGCAGAATTGGCAAAAATCTTGGGCATCTCGCAAGGATATGTCTGCATTTTGATGAAGAAACTGCGGGACTCAGGGCTTATCACAAAAGGCAAGCGGGATTAGGGCGAGGAGGGCTATCATGGACAAGGAAGAAGAGAAGCTGTTGAAGGAATTGATCGAGTTTGATGATGATTTTCCAAAAGGAATTTATGCGGTTCCAAGCCCCAAATGTTTACCCAAATACGCCATTAGAAGAATTGCGAAGTACATGGAAGAAAACGGGATTGAAGGTCCGCTAAGTAAAGAAGAACTCAAACAATTCAGGATTGAGCCGAAAGGGTATATTTGTAAGGAAGTTCAATGTGTTGAAGAAGCGACACATTGGTTAGCTACATTTGATGATGCTATTGATGGATGTGAAGTCACACCATTTCAACTGTATAGAATTTTCCACGACAAGTATGACGACGAACATCTTATCATCGACGACAATGGTAACTTCTCACTGATTTATCTATGGCATGAGGGAAGATTTGTTGTTCTGGAGGAGACAAGGAAATGACAGAACTAAAGGGTGAAAGGTGATGGCTGAGTGATGGCTGATGATCGTAATCGCTGTTTTTTCATATATACTCATCCCGTATCTTGCATATCTATTCAATAAGAAGCTAAGTGCTGTTAACATGGAAAAACAAGATAAGCGGAGTTTGTATTGGATATTTACGATTATGCTTTTGATCGATTGCATATGAAATGCGGTAGGGTTGTTTAGGGGAATCGGGTAAATGGGAAAAGGTTGAAATTGATTAATGGTTCAATAGAGTTTGTTATATAACAGAATTCGAATTTGTTTGACAACTGTTATAGTATTGATTATCATTGCAATAAAGTGGATAAAACCGAAAGGAAAGGACTGAGCTTTGTGATTCAAAACTCACGAATAACGAGCCACAAAAGTATACGGAAGCGGAAAAGCACTCAATCTCGATAAAAGAGAATGGGTGCTTTTACTTTTTTCCTACCAGTTACAATCCTAACTGTATTGAATTAGATATTTATGGGACATGCCCCCTGTCAAACTATTCCCTAAATAGAGGAGCTGAAGAACAATGAAAGCAATTCTGAAAAAGCAGTTTGTCCAAAACATCATAATCGAAGTGGTTGCCGATCTGATAATGGTTGCTGTTGGTATCATTCTTGCTTATTACGTCAAAACGAAGATGTTTTAATCGAGGAAAAGGCTATGCAATTCTTAATTTGAAAGGAGAATCAGCATGGATCAACCCCAAAAAATCGACCATTATCATCGATTCATTCCAATCGTGGACAACGAGAATGAGTGCCTACTTGTTGTTCCGATGAGGGTTCTGAGACAAGCAAACATCGAAATCGGCGACGATCTCCTCGTCATGACTACAAAACATGGACTCGCCATAAAGAAATTAAAGCAAAATGCCAAACGTTAAGTAGTCAAAAAAGATGGAGGTTTGGAGCAGTATGATTGCAAACAATGCAAGCGATCAAAAGAACAACTTCATACCGCGAAGATTCGGACAACCGATCCCTGCTGAGATATTCGAATCGCTTCCAAGCTGTTTCGAATACACGGGTGAAGACCTTTTTTGGTCTGACGAACAAATGCAGAATTGCATTTTGATACTTGCGGCTCATTTTGGACTGCAACGCTTCGTTCATGCACTTCCTCCGCATTCGAGGGAAGAGCTGATGTGCATTCTTGAGGAAGAGCAATTGAGGTGGTGAGGAAAGGGGAGAGATAAGCATGATGATTACATACAAAATTAATGTTACAGATGGATTGAAGCGAGAGATTGAGCAAGCAATTGAGGATAAAGTTGAAGCGATCGTGGATGGTGAACAGTTTACGATTATCCATAATGGAATGGCAATTTTGGGAACGAGGTTAGAAAACATCGTTGAAATCGAGCGGATAATTGAAAAAGTTTTATAAACTGAGGGGGCTGGAATGATGCTTAAAAAGAGCTATCTTGTTCCGAAAAAAGAGGGACAATTGCTAAATTGCAAAGAGTGGGACGAGCATACGAGCGAAGAGCACAAGTGGGAATTATGGGAAGGAATACCCTTCTCTACAGAAGTATACGAACGTGATCGGCTCGCGATCTGTCTGATATATTCCATGGGTCTTGAATACTTTGTCAACGAGCTACTTCCTGACGAATCAAAAGTAATATTGCTCCAGCTCCTTCAAAATACGATTAAAGATGATAACGAAGGGTGAGGTTAAAATGGGTCAATACTTGCAGGCAGGCATCTGCTATCAGATAGTCATCAGAAAGCGAGAATTTGCTGACATAATAACAACCGAGCAACTGTGCGAAGAATTGAACAAAGAAATCGACATATCGATTTTTAATCCTGAAGAAACGAATGAACATGTCCGCTTTGTTATCAAAGAAGAAATCGTGCTCGAACAGCTACATGATTTCATGGAACATCAGTTTTCACTTTACAATGCAGCATACCAGGATGAATTCTCCACCGTCTTATCAGAAATTTCTAAGAAGAAGTCTTTGGCGACTATCATTGAATTGGCGAAGGAGAAACAGTTTCGCTTTTTCCAGGAAAGTGATGTTCTTCAGAATTTTACAGTTCTGTCGTGGAAAAGCATAGGTGTAAAGGTATCGTTGCTTGCGTTTCTCTGCGAAGGCAAAATATTGATGGAGTGCTATGGCGATTTTATGCAATACCTCGAAAGATTGGTTCGGTCAAACTCGAAGCAAACAATTGCGGGAGCATTCCGAGCCTTCATTGATTAGACGAAGCGAAGCCTGTTGTTATTAATTTTTGCAGGAGATGATCTTATGCCGAGGAAGATCAATCGAAACAAAAAATCGAAAAGTCCAAATCGGATTCATTCAAGAATTCCGATTGGAGAAATGTATAAAAAGGAACTTGAGGATTTGGAACGAGCGATAAAAATCGTGGAGAGAGGGTGTTGGAAAAATTAGACTATCAATTTTGAGGGAAAAAAGACGGCGTGGGGGAGGGTGAGAGAGAATGACAGGCATGCGACATCCAGAGTTGAAACTTCTATTTCGGAAAGAATATCTGCGGTTCTTCCTTCTCATCCATATCCCTTTCTACCTCTGGTTGTTTATTACAAGGGAATACCCTGTTTTTTTGGCAACCTTTGATGCAACGATTATCTTGCTTGCTGTCTTATATTTCTTAGTCATCAGACCACTGATGCTAAATGGAACCATTAAGGCTTATTACCGCAAGCATTATCGAACAAAGACGAAGGGTTCTGTTCTGAGCGTGACATATACAGGCATTTGGTTTAGTGCATTGTTTCGTTCTTTCCTGCTTGTGGGGAATTTCCTTATTCAGTATTTCACGTTTGATGCTGATGAAGTACCTTCGCTCCTTGAGCATATGAAGCGGAACTTTCTAAGTATGGACGGGGCTACAGCGGGAGTGACAGTGTTTGGCCTTTTCCTTTATTTGCTGTATTACAAGGAGCGTTTTATTAGCATTCAGTTATTCAGCAATCGAACGATGATTCTCATCCTGGAAGGCTGGAGTGTAGAAGCCGCAATGAAAAGGGTGTTGAGCGAACGGGAATCTGAACTTGCACACAAATATATTTCGATGCCTAAACCAGTTGTAGTACGGCAAGAAACAAAGCAAAGCTCCGAAACGTCTCAACCCTCTGCTCCTCCTGTTCAGGATGATCAAGGTCAATCAAATGTCATTGCCTTTCCTGTCACTCCGATGCGGCGGCATGCCAGGAAATAAAGGGGGTGCAAAAATGTTCAGGCGAAAAACAGGGTTTAAGGTTGAGGGGCATCAGATTCGTTTTGAATGCCTCGGACATAAGGTTAAAGGACTGGAGATCTGGTACGAAAACAAGCGTGTTAGAGACGTTTTTAAGGATATGCCATATTCAAACTCGGTTGTCGAAGCTTTTCGAGCCTATAAAGAAGATTCGGATATAAATTATCAATATCTTCTGATCACTGACAATATGGACAAGAGCGATAATTGGTTTTATCGCCAAAACAAAGTGTGGGTCGTCACGCTGAAATATGTGCTTGAAACAATTGTCCAGGCATTATCTCTGCAAAATATTGATATCGAGCCTTTGAGGAGGTTTATTGACCGATGCAGATGTTTGACATCGAATTCGATCATGAGCTGTTCTTGAATTATACCCAAGAGTTGCACAAGCATCTTTTTGGAGATGGTGTAACGTTTGAGGATCTTATTCGGGATATAGACAATCATCATCAAAAACACCACTTGGTAACACTTCATCTTTTAAAAGATAAAGAGACCTTCCATAGCTATTACGACAGAAAGCATGAGCTTGGTCTTGATTCAGTATTAAACATCATTATTTGTGCCTTAACCGAAGATACAGCAGGGGATAAAATCAAGGAACATCTTGTTTCTTGTTTATCGATTACGCCAGAGATGAAGACATCTGAGGCAAAAAGCAATGATAGGAAGCTTTTAATGAAGAACTTGAAATCGTTTATGATGTACGCTCGAAAGAAGAGGGGTGTCTTCGATCAAGCGATTCAGGAATGACTTATGAAAGACTTCACACAATGTTATGAAAGAGTTTCATAACAATTGCATAACTTATGCATAATTCTTTATGAAGGTTATGCATAACGCTTATGTATAACCTTCATAAAAGTTATGCAAGTCTTTCATAACTTTTATGCATATCTTTCATACATTCTATGAAGGATGTGTGAGGTTAGCTCGAACGTGGTTCGACCAGCAAGCTATTCGCTATCATGAAGAGTCAATATACAATCGAAAAAAGAAAAAATGAAGGAGTGTTTCAAATGATAAATTCATCAAAAATAGCAACAGCATTCTTGGCGGCGGCAGTTATACTATCAGCAAGTGTTCCCGCAGTTATGGCAGCGGGACATTCCGCCGTCTCGCAAACCGAAAAAGCATACTCTGTCGTAACAAACGGTAAATTGCTTGACGATGTTTCCGTATTCGAGGAGGATGGCATCATCAATGTACAGCTCGCTCCGATTGTCAAATCTATGGGCGAATCCATCCAATGGGATGAAGATACTCAGACGGCAATTATCACGAAAAAAGACCAAACAGTTATCAAGGTAACAGTAAACAAGACTGTTGCCACGATCAATGACAAAGACGTGATTCTATCAACAAAAAAAATCGATAATGTAATCGTCCCTTCGTCGGCAAGAGCGACGAGTACCGCTGGTAAGCTGTTTGTGCCAGTTGAAGCATTCAAAAATGCCTTTGGCTACAGCGTTCAGGTGAAGAACAGGGGTTCAGAAAAAATCATTATGATTCAGGAATCGACCGAGAAAAACAAAAAGAAAGAAGCGGCTACGCCCGTTTTGAAAGGTGGCAAGCTTGATCTGCCCTATCCAGCGTCGAATTGGGTTCCGCCTCTGATCAAATCTGAGGATACAGGCGACAAGTATAAAAACTATAAAATTCTCGAATCTGAATTGGGTTTAGTCAAAGGGGCGTTCTTCATTCCCCATTCTGGTTCCAATAGAATTGAGTTATCTGACTTGATGGTTTCCGCCTATGATGATGGAACAACCCACATTGTCATTTATACGTGGTACGGAAGCAAGACAGAGGAGAGTGTTCACAATAGAACGCCGTATATCGGACGCGAAGTCTTTAAGTTCTATTTTTCAAAAGACCACGATAAACTATTCAACATCGTCGATAAGGGGTTAACTGGAAACTTAGATACTAAGGAGTTTTTAAACAAGGAATTTGTGTTCGATGGTCGTAAGGTTCTGATCAAAAAAACTGGAGAAGCGATTACCATATTCATTTCGAAGAAATAACGAGACGAGGCGAAAGCCTCTTCTTTTTTTGTGCAAAAAAACTCAAAAAGCTTATCAAATCATTGGAAATATCTAAAATATATAAGCTTTTCATCGGACGTTATACGACCAAAACTATGTATTCATGAAAGGTGAATTCAAACATAATCAAAACAGAAAAAAGAGGGAGGATGAGAGATGGAAAAAAACAAAAAAATTTTTTTTGGATTGATGGTTATTACAGGACTCTGTGTGAGCATATTTGCTTACAGCAATTTAAAATCAGAGGCAGATACGATTGATCTGGGATCTAAGGTTGAGCGACATTGGGATGATGGGAATGGAAACCAAGTTCGAGACACTTCGCAGTCGCCGACATACATCACCTTTAAGCCAGGAACTATACAGTATAGGGAATATGGTGATAGGAAGTTTTGGCAAAGACTTCATGAGAATCAGTTCCTTGTTTACTCTCCGATTGAGCCGAAGAAGACTCAGCGTAACAATGCAAACATGGACTTGTCTATTATGATCGAAAATCGTGTCCAGCTACCAGATAGAGACTACTGGAAACTTGTTGATCCCGACTGGAATCAAAACTTGAAGCTTGGTTCGATAGAACCAGGATATCAGTCAAAAGACATGTACCGTGGCGATAATACTGGTACAACAACGCTAACTGGGAGCAAGTATTTCGACAAGAAGTACGAATGGCGTTTTATCGGCGTGGGAAGCTCAGGTGTCGGAATCCAGAATCCGTTCTTCCCGCCAGATTACCCAGTCGAGACTAAGGATGACTGGAGACCAGAGCTTAAAAATTGGATTGAAGAGCCGTGGAATCATTTCACCAGTCCTTCGCCTTACGACGATCCTTCGATGCGGGAACAGAAAGTTTCCTGGTTTGAGAAGTATTTTTTTAAGCAGAACCCCTCGTTTGTTATAAAATCACTGACTCTCAAGCAGAACGCAGAGTATTGGGCAAAATACTTTACACTCCATAACAATCCTGACGAATCAACGGGGATTGTTACGGGATGGCATAAAACCGCAAGTGGAAGAGTCTATTATGCAAGTTTCATCATGGCGACTCCCCCACAAAGTAATTTGCGGCTTATCGACTATCAAATTCATGAGAAGCAAACAGGAAAACTCATTGCACAACAAACAATTGACGAGTCTAATGATACTAACACCGAGAAAAAGCTCAATACCGTGGGACCATATGTTGAGGCGGGTAAAACGTACACGATTACGGCAAAAGTGAAAAACATGATCATACCAGGTTTAAACGGAAAGGATACCAAACACCAGCCCATTCGACTATATCAGGCATACAAAGTTGATGATGATGTTTACACCTACAACTATACAGTTTCGCCAAACGAAAACGTGTATCCGACAAATCAGGTAACGACGATCCAATATGGAAAATCTGTTGATTTTAGCAAACAAAAAGATAGAGATGGTAAAGAGGTTCAATGGGAGTTTACAGTGCCAACGAATGCGAAAAAAGAAATAACGTTTGAGGCTGGAATTGACTACGGATTCTATCTCGCTGGCGAAAACATCTATCAGGACGATGATTTTGCAGAGATCAGACTGAAAATCAAGCCAGAAGATATAGGAGTAACCAAAGATGCAATTCTAATTGATCAGAATGGAAAGCAAGTCGAGGATGTTGTTCCCTATCAAACGTATAGCCTGCGTTTCTTTGTTAAGAAGTTTGCAGGAGATGCGAAAGTTGGAGATTCGAATGACCCGAAAAACCCTTATGCTTCCGTGGATGTTGCCGTATCAGACAAAGGCACTATCACAAAATACTATAATCAAGTAAAGACAAAAGAAATGATCACAAAAGAAGGTCAAGTCGTTCAGATTGATGTCCCAAACGCAATAACACCTTCCACACCAATGGTTGAAGCAACATGGCAACTTGCTCAGTTGCACCGTGACAATGGGCAAAGTCAAATTTTTGAAAACGATGGTCCTTACAAAAAACTGTGGGCATCTGAAATCAATATTAGCGTAAACAACTTCAAAATTACACCGCCAGCATTTATGCTACCTGTGGGACAAAACTCTACAACAGAAACAGTGTCCTTTAATTTTGACGTGATGAACCACAATGTCGAAAACCAAGACAAAGACATTGAAATTGTCATCAAAAAAGGCGGTCAAGTGATATGGAGTGACACTATAAGCATACCTGCGAATCGTATATATACAGTGCCAACGATTACTGTACCTGCTGTTAACCTGAGTGGTGGAGAAAATGCATTCTCCGTTGAGGTTAACCCGCCTCCAAGAAAGTGGTTCGAATTCTTGAAGGATGGTTCAGATCCTTATGCTGATAATATTGCATTCAACTCTGTTATGGTTCACCCAAATCAACCTGCAAGCCAGTGCTTGATTTTGAACAATGAGAACACTTGGTCAACCACGCACTACTTGCGTGAATGGCATGGATATCGTGTTTATTGGACGCATTGTACCAAGAGCGGATGCCACCAGCATAGTTATTGCGTAACAACCAGCGATGTCTCTTGGACAGAAACCATTGATTATTACGAACGGTATACGATTTCTGCGGTTATGTTTAGAAGCAAACTGACGAAAGACCAAGCGATTCGTGATGGAGCAAATCCAGGCGATCCTAATGTGGGATGGGTGGATATCGCAAATGGTAGACCTGGAGAAGTAAAAGCAGGTTATGGGTTCGAAATCAAATACATTGTTACTTATAGGACAAATACATTTACCGCATCACCTAAACCTTGGCATAGAGATTGTAGTGGTAAAACCGTAAATCCGAGACATGGTAGCCCTGTTGATGCTCCAAATAGCATCCAAGTCGCAATGCCATTCAACGATAAATCTGGACAGCCAGTAAAGTACAATCTGAATTCAACTTCAGAATCGGGACGTTGGGACAACTTGACTCAAACTTACGAAATGCCATACCACAATGCCTTCAACATGAAGCAAACAAGGGAAATTTATACCAATGTTACGGCAAAAGATGGCGATTACCCGATCAGAATCGATACGTATCCTTACTTCTATGGCTCGTATGACAAGCCCCAGACCTCAAAGTTTCTTTGCGATTACAAAATCGTCAATATTCGAGTGCGTGGAGCTGACACCGATGACATCAAGAGTCACCTAACTCAGTAAAATTATAGAAATAGTTGAAAGGGATTAGGGGCTAATACTCCTGACCCTTTTTATTTCACATCGACAGTATCACGAAGCAAGGTTTTCTGCTAAACTTAGCTTCAAATCGAAATACTGGTGGTGAGAGTAGTGCTAAAAATTAGCCAATGTGTATTTTGTGGATGCCTGACAGTACCTCCTGCCAGACTGGAGATCCCCGTAAGATCCAATAAAATCAAAAGCATACAAGCTGATGGTGCAAAGTGCTCTCAATGCGGAGAAGAATACTATGATGCACAGACAATGCGAACGATAGAGGAACTCGAAAAAGCTTAGGAATTAAATAATGAACTGTAACAACGAGCGTGATCCCAATTCTCGCTCTTTTTTTATTTTTGACGCCAATCCCGTTGCTTTTTTAACTTCATCCACCCTTCCCTCCTCAACTTTTCCTCGATTGTTATTATAACTGCAAAGCAAATCTATAATATTGCAAACTACAAATCAAAGCAGGCGAATGTAAGCATTTATTTTGGACAAGGTAGGACTTTAGGCAGAGGAAAAATTAAGAAGGGGATTGGTTTTAATGATGATCAAGAAGATGGTTTCTTATGTTGTGGGTCTGATGATTCTCTCATTTTTTGCAGGAGGCATTGTATCTTTTGCGTTGGAATTTGTACCATACCTATTGTTGGCGATTGTGTTGATTGCACCATTTTTCGGAGCAATCAGAATAAAAATGAATTGGAGTACAGGCATACTTTTTCTCTTTAAGGTATTGAAGTTTCGTAAAGTGTCCATTACCTTTTTATTGGTCAGTTGCATTGTGATAATGATGCTATTCAAGGTTATGGTGATGAAGATATTAATGGCCGTGCTGTTCGCTTTGGGGGGAGCGACAGTGATATGCATCGGTTGGGAATCCGTCCGCTATGGACTTAACAAGTGGAAGGCAATCCAAATCGTTTCGTTTGTACAAGCTTTTAAAAAGGCATGGTAGCTACCCAAAGAGCCAGCTAAATACTGGCTTTTTGCATTCCCGATATCATTGATTTTCGGCAATTTGGTAAAATCAAAACAGAGGAGGATGATCGGTATGGAAATGGGGCAAATGGCAACATTGCTACGCACGATTATTTCTGAGGAATTAAAGCCTATCCGAGACGATGTCTCTGGATTGAAAAACGATATGGAGGGTTTGAAGCAAGATGTTTCAGCCATGAACGAAAGACTGAAAAGGGTCGAGGAAACCGTTAGCAGGGTGGAGGCTTCGCAAAGCGAAGAGGTAACAGGTATGCTGAAACTCTTGGATAGAAAAATTGGATGTCATACGAAAAGATGTTGAATTTACATTCATGAAAGTTTCGAAGAATGAATTGGAGATCAATAGGCTGAAAATGTAAAAAATCAGGTGAATAAGGCAAGGGGAAAAGACCAGGGGAACAATTGCTCTGGTCTTTTTGTTTTGAAAATGAAGATAAAAAAGACCCGATAAACGGGTCGTTAATAAGGATGGAGATGGCAGATTGTGTTATCTTATACGCGTTTCTCAGTTCAAATATTCACTGCTTGGGGAATGTAAATTTTTTTGTGTAAATGGGTTTTTAATAGGTGAATGATTACGTCAACGGCTTTACATGGAGGGGCGGGCATGATAGGCTCGGTTGCCTTGCGATGCATGGTTTAGAGGCATCGCTCCATCGCAAGAAATCATGCCCGCAGAGGCTCCATGTCAAGCCGACTCAACAGCTGGGTTATGCGGATAGCTCCTCTTGCAATCGATCTCCAAAATGGATGGCCAGTTGTGATATACATTCTTTCCAACTCCGAAGGGGCATCGTCCATTTCTTCGATGCTTCCATGGTAGCCAGAAAGATGATTTTCCGCAGAGCATCATCGGATGGATAAGCCGTTTTTGTCTTTGTGACCTTACGGAGTTGCCGATGATAGCCCTCGATGATATTCGTCGTATAGATCATCTTGCGTATCTCTGGGGGATAGCTAAAATAGGCGGTCAGTTCGAGCCAATTATTTTCCCAGGACCGAATAATGATGGGGTACTTCTTGCCCCACTTGTCTTTGAATGCAACAAATGCTGATTCAGCCTCTTCCAGTGTAAGGGCTTGATAGACTTTCTTTAAATCTGCCAAGACAGCCTTTTCTTCCTTGAACGGTACATATTTCATCGAGTTGCGAATCTGGTGAATGACGCACAGTTGAATTTGGGTTCTCGGAAAGGCAGCGTTGATCGCCTCGGAAAAACCAGCCAGTCCATCCTTGCAGGCGATCAGAATATCTTCAACCCCACGGCTTTTCAGCTCTGTACACACATTGAGCCAGAAGCTTGCACTCTCGTGCTCGCCAATCCAAATGCCCAATATGTCCTTATGACCTGACATGGTAATACCCAAAACACTGTAAGCTGCTTTGTTGACAATCCGATTTTCTTGCCGAACCTTAAAGTGGATGGCATCAAGAAACACGATGGGATAGACTCGATCAAGTGGTCTGCATTGCCATTCTGCCACCATCGGCATAATCTTGTCGGTTACTTTACTGACCATCGTAGGAGACACGTCGATCCCATACAGATCCTTCATGTGTTCTTCAATATCGCGAGTAGACATACCTTTGGCGTAGAGTGCGATGATTTGCTCCTCCAAGCCATTTGTGGTTGTTTCATGCTTCTTCACAATGTGAGGTTCAAATTCGCCGTTGCGATCACGGGGGACACGAATTTCTGTATGGCCGAACTTTGTTTTCAGCGTCTTTTTGCTATACCCATTCCGACTATTTCCTGAATGATCGCCATCGGCACTATGCTTGGCATAGCCCAAATGGTCATCCATTTCTGCTTCAAACAACTGCTGGATGGTGTCACGGAACAAATCTTTTAGCATGATGTGCACGTCCTCGATGGTTCGGCAATCCTTCGCTAACTCCTTGATGGTCATGTCTCTCTTGTCTTGCATAAATGATCATCTCCTTAATGGGAAGTTTAACCATTTACACAAAACTTTTTACGCTCTCACTGCTTGTCGGAAGTATTGCCGACATAACTTGGTGGGGAATTGACCATCTCTCTTCCATAATCTCGGCAATTTCGTCATTTGACAGTTCAAGTTGATCCGCCTGTTCGACTGCAAGCCCGAACTCATGCTCAAACTTCATTCTCGCTTCTTCCTTATGTGCCTCAATGTCTGCCGCATACATAAAAGCGTCCTTTTCTTCCTCACTGCTAAAGATTTTTTCCCATTCGGGTATGCCATAGATTGTAGAGCCAACCAGTTCACCGTTGATGTAAATTCCGAAGCTCATATCATGGTTGCCGATTTCCTCGGCTTGCGACAGTGAGAATGTGATGTTTTTGTACTGCAATTGTTTTGTCATATAGCATGACCTCCTGATTTTAATCGTTCTACTTTCCTTCCTCTCTCATGATTTCAATGAGATCGACTTTCTTTTCTACTAATTTTGCGGAACCAGCGAGTCTGGCAAGCTCAATTGCCTTCTCTCGTTTGTCTGGTTTCTTCCCACCTTGCATGGCAACGCCTCCTAATAGACCTGCTTATTGTTGAATTGATAGGCAATCTCCTTTCAATTTTGGATTTTGATCACTCTCTTTGCTTCCAACCTGTTTTATATATGTCTGTCATATCATAAGCAGTTTCTTATGATTAAATAACAGACTCTCTTTATTCGCATCAAACGCATGTTCTTATTATATAGATTACACAAAGGTCTATCAACAAAAATATGCCAATAAAACAAATAAAACCCAATAGAGTTACCAAGGAAACTCCATTGAAAATAAAAAAAGCCGATACATCGGCTATACCACTATTCCTTATTCTTTTCCTCGTACTTCTCTGCATATCAATTGTGCATCGATATGATGTTTGGTTTTGACGGATCCGCCAGCAAGAAGTGCCAGGCGTATCTTGTCAGGATCAATCAGCTTATTTTGTTGGGCAATAACCCGTATCCATAAATGCAAGTCCTCATGATGAACAAACTCTTGATCTGAGTAGAGCATCGGAATCAAATTTGAATTTCGGACACATTCTTTAGCTTTATCGAGACTGATCCTAAAGCGTCTTTGCAATTCGTTTGTTATTTCATCAATAAGCCACAAGTCGGCTTGATTCAGTTTTCTATTCATTTTATTCACGCTCTCTTTTGTTCAGTTTGAAACAGACAAAGCAACGAGATCCCCATTTTTCCCTCCTCCCCATTATACTCTTCCATCAGACCTGCTTAAAGTTATCAAATTGGTAGCCTCCAACTATAACAACAAGAAAACAAAAAAAGAGAGGCTTACTGACACGCCCCGCCAAGTTTGTGATCAATGCAAGCTCTCCCTCTCCATTCACAAGATATCTTTTGAAAAGATTATACTACGGATAAAGAGAAAATATAATTCTCAAACCGTTTGAGAATGTCTGATAAATAAATGAGTGAATGAGAGAGAGAAATAGGCAAGTCGGCAAGCCTCCGAAAAAAGGAGGCTATTTTTTATGAAAGAAATCAAAGTATTTAATCGTGTTCCAATTTTCAACGAGAAGCAGATTGAAATGCAAACCGAGAAACAGATTCGATTTTTGAAGGCAGTACATCCCCAATTGACCGACACGCACTGGAATGAAGGTCGAGTTGAGCTTAGACCGATCAAACGTGATCCGAACCTCAAAGATTATTTGCGTAGCTTTGGTTCGTGGCATCTTGGAGATAAAGATGTTGCCGAATTGAAGAAATTCCTCGGTGCGATAAACGGAAAAGGGGTCGATCTCTATTATTCTGCATTTGCTTTTGACTACTCGATGGTAGTTTACGATAAGGACGGTAATAAGAAGCAGAAAGGAAAAGTCAACATTGAAAATGCTTTGTTTACGAGCATTTTAGCCGCCGACTTTGATGGTCTACCATCCGAGGAATTTCAACGAGAAAAACAGCGGTTGTTAGACATAGGCATTGAAACAATTGATGTATTCTCAGGGCATGGCTGGCAGAGCATTATTTTGCTCAATCATCGAGTATCGGATAAGGAAATTTTGAAGAAGTTCACGACACTGATGCTGGCGAAAGGCTTTAAGGTGGACTCTGCAATTGTTGATGCCGCAAGGGTTCTCAGAATGCCGTATTCGTTCAACAGTAAGGCTTTAGACAAAAAGACGAAATATTACGATCCAGTAAATCCTCTAATTATTGCGACCACAGATCATTTCTGGACGGAGCGGAGATATCATGTAACCGAAATCTTTGAGAAGTTGAACAGCTTGCCCGATACCATCAAGCAAACTAATCCTTTGACCGAGATCGATTTGAAGGCAATTTCCACTGCACCCATTAGCAACAGTGAAAGAAAAGCTGAAAAGGAGAAAGTCAAACGGGAAATCGAAGAGGTCAAGCAGATTAAGGTTGAAACATTGAAGGACGTTTATAGCATGCTTGACTTCGAGCGACTTCCATTGCCTATTCAAAAAATGTTAGGGGGAAGCCAAGAAGGGCTTCGGAATAAGGTGATGATGTTCATCATTCCGTTTCTGCGAAACACTTTGGGGTTAAGCATTCAGACAATCAAAGAAATATTGGCACTTTGGGGAGAGCGATGCTCGCCAAGCTTAGATGCCGACTTTGTACGCAGTGAAGTTGATCGAATTTATGCAAAGGGCTTCAAGGGGAAATTCGGGAAGTATACGGAAGAACTTCAGAAAGCTTACGGGTATCTGGAGTTCAACAAATATACGAAAAAGAACAAAATCATTATCCCAAACACTTTTTTCGAGGAATATGCCACTTTGCCTGATGGTGCGGTTCGGATTTATTTGGCGATGAAACTTGCTGAGAGTCTCGATGGGGTCAAGTCCTTTAATAAGGCGGAGATTCAGAATTATGCTCAGATTTCTGAGAGCACCTTTAAGCGTAACATGAAACCTTTAGTCGCAATGAATTTTGTCAGCAAGCGTAGGGCATGCAGAAGAAAAGGCGAGGATTATGCATATTATTTGAATCCTTATTTTAGTTCTGTCAAGGGGTTCACCATGTTGGATAATGCTGTAGCGAGATTGATGTTAAATGTACTAACGGACGGAGAAATAAAGCTCTACAGCTTTTTGAGCAAAATCGTTGGTGAAAAGGAATGCTGGACAAGTCAGAAATATCTTGCAGAAGAGACTGGGAAAAAGGGTCAGAGTTCGATTTCCAAAATGACTGACAGCCTGCAACGAAAAGGATTCATTACCAAGAGAACAACAGAAAAAGATGGTATTAAGCACTCGGCTTACAGTTTGAATTATTAAAGGTCAGCTATTCATATACTCTTGATCGTCGAAAACCCTTGAAACATCAGGGGTTTTCGATTTTAAGGGTCAACTATTCATACTATTAATAATAACAGTGAGGGAGAGAAGCGAGAGGATGCGAATTAGTAAACAACTCTTGAAACAGCAATACAAACTTTCAAGCAGGCGAACATTTGTTTTTATATTGTGTTGCAATGCATATAAGGAGATAAGAACAAAAAACAAGGAGGTAATTGCATGTACTTTTTTTCGAGAGAACACGAAAGGCGTTTTAACGAATTGTGTGAAAGGGACAATACTCACATCAAGGATATCGAAAGACGTTCGCTCTTTTACATTTTTTCAGGCAACGAATTGTTATACAAGAATATCGATCTCCTCTACGATTTTGAGGAACATGCTATTAGGCTGGAGGTTTACGAGCAACCTTTCCTAACCAGCGGTATTCGTAGCTTGATTGATTTAGCATTTCATTTGTACGGATCGGGTGCAGAGTGCGAGATTCGTTTCCTGTTCAATACACTTGACCGCCGCAACAGTATACTTGCTTTAAGTGCAATCAAATATCGCTTTCAAATTCCAGTTGAAATTATGGATGAAACATTGGTTGCATTTTTATCGGACAGGGATAATCAACATAAAAAATGGTGAGGAGAACTGGTATGGATGAACAACAGAAATATGTATCATTGGTGCTGAAGTTTTTGAGCGACGAAGTTGTAGAAGCTGAGGAATACGGAAGTGATTCCGTTACGTTAAATCTCAAAGATGTAAACTTTGAAATCGACGGAGTAGAGTGGGAACAAGCCATCCAAGAGCATCTGAAAGAAAACGGATATAATGATGTTAGTTTTCAGTATGGGGATGGAAATTGGGTTACGATCTATAAAAAATATACAAATGGGGGTTAGGGTTTCCTAATCCCTTTCTGTTGTACTACAGTTAGAAGTCGTCAAAGTAAATTGTAAGACAATAGAAAAACATATTCAACGTCGATTTGGTGATGAATCAAAATTGGATACGAATCAATCTCTATCCCATTTATGACGGGAAAATTTGCTCAGTTTTTGATACAATGGGAATGGTGCAATAGGACTACTAACCTCATTTCCCGAAGAGGTTTAAATAGATAAAAAGGAGAACACAATATGCAAAATTTCCAAGAAAAAGTTAACTTTTTATGGACGATTGCCGAGATTTTGCGGGGACCGTACAAGAAAGAAGAATATGGCAAGGTCGTTCTACCGATGGCAGTATTGAGAAGATTCGATTGTGTTTTAGAGGAGACGAAAGAAGAGGTTTTGTCTCAATACGAGAAATTCAAGCATTTGCCGCAGGAGTCCAGGGACGAAATCCTGAACCGAGTAGCAAAGCAGAATTTTAGCAACGTTAGCAAATATGATTTCACGAAGCTTCTGAACGATTCGGACAATATTGCAGACAACCTTCGTGATTACATAAACGGTTTCTCCAAAACAGCAAGGAATATCATCGAATACTTTGAATTTGACAAGCATATCGAGAAAATGGATCGCAATAATTTGCTCTATCTTGTTGTAAAACGCTTTAGTGAAATTGATTTGCACCCTGAAACTGTCAGCAACGTGGAAATGGGCTACATCTTCGAGGAGCTGATCCGCAGATTTTCTGAACATGGAGAAGCTGGTGACCACTATACGCCAAGAGAAGTTATTCGCCTGATGGTGAGCTTGCTCTTCATTGAAGATGCTGAAGTTCTCACAAAACCAGGTATTACACAGACTCTTTACGATTGCTGTGCAGGTACAGGCGGTATGGGTTCAGTTGCACAGGAATATTTGAAGGAATTGAACCCATCTGCTCACTTTGAGTTTTTCGGACAAGAGTTCAATGAAGAGTCCTATGCAATCTGTAAAGCGGATATTTTGATCAAAGGGGAGGAAGCGAAAAATATCGCTTTTGGCAATACGCTTTCTCAGGATGCATTTCCTCAAATGAAGTTTGACTACATGATTACGAACCCCCCCTATGGTGTTGAATGGAAACCAGTGGAAAATGCAGTGAAGGAAGAGCATGAAAACAAAGGATTCCAAGGGCGATTTGGAGCTGGATTGCCTCGAATCAGCGATGGTCAATTATTGTTCTTACAACACTTGGTATCCAAAATGAAACCCGTCACACCTGAGAATCCAAAAGGAAGCCGAATCGCCATTATCATGAACGGTAGCCCATTGTTTACAGGTGATGCGGGGAGTGGTGAAAGTGAAATCCGCCGCTATCTCATCGAAAACGATTTGGTCGAAGCCATTGTCGCCATGCCCGACCAGTTGTTCTACAACACAGGTATTTCAACGTATGTCTGGATTTTAACCAATAATAAAGATCCGCTCAGAAAAGGCAAAATCCAGCTTGTAAACGGGGCATCCTTCTATCAAAAGATGAAAAAGAGCCTTGGAAATAAACGCAACGAGCTATCCCCTGAACATATTGATGAGATTGTTCGTATCTACGGGAGCTTCAAAGAAGGGGAGCATTGCAAGCTCTTCGATAATGAAGATTTTGGGTATAGGAAGATCACAATTGAGCGTCCACTGCGATTAAACTTCCAGATCAGCGAAGAACGGGTCAAGGAGCTATACAACCAAACGGCATTTAACAATTTGGCAACATCAAAGAAAAAAGGGCAAGCGGGATTAGATGAAATTGAAGCGGGGAAGAAGCTGCAACAGCAAATCATTAATGCTCTGTATTCCTTGAATGACAATAAACTATACAAGAACAGAGAAACCTTTACGAAATTGATCAAGAAAGCATGTAAGGACCATGACCTTACCATTCCTGCACCGCTCATGAAAGCAATCCTCTCTGCTCTTTCCGAAAAAGACGAGACTGCTGATATTTGCAGAGACAGTAAAGGCAATCCTGAGCCAGATACGGATCTACGAGATACGGAGAACGTTCCGCTCAAAGAGGATATTCACGAATACTTCGAGCGGGAAGTGAAGCCGCATGTACCTGATGCGTGGATTGATGAAAGCAAGACCAAAATCGGATATGAGATTCCATTTACGAGACATTTTTATAAATATACACCGCTTCGTAGCTCGGATGAAATCTTGAGTGAAATCAAGGAATTGGAAGCAAACATACTGGACAAGTTGAAGAAGGTGTTGGGTTGATGGTGCAGTACAAGAGATATGAGGAGTATAAGGATAGTGTTGTTGAATGGATCGGGGAAGTACCAGCATACTGGAATCTATCAAATCTACGATATCTGTGTCGTATAGAAACTGGCAGTAAAGATACTCAAGACAATACTGAGGAAGGTCAGTACCCTTTCTTCGTTAGATCACAGGTTGTAGAACGAATAGATGAATACACACATGATGATGAAGCTGTTATGACCGCAGGTGATGGAGCAGGGGTTGGAAAGGTATTCCACTATTATAAGGGGAAGTTTGCAAGTCACCAGAGGGTGTATATTTTCACCAAATTCAGGCGTTGTACTGCAAAATTTTTATTTTATTACCTAAAGTCGAATTTAGCATTCGAAGTATTGAAATGGAATGCAAAGTCAACAGTTGATTCATTAAGACGACCCATGTTAACTGGTTTTGTTGTATCTCTTCCCTCTTTAAGTGAACAAAATGCAATAACAAACTTTCTTGACCAGAGAACAGCAGAAATCGATTCTCATATCACAGACAAGGAAAAGCTAATTTCCTTATTGGACGAACAGCGGCAGGCAATTATCACAGAAGCAATTACAAAGGGATTAAACCCTAATGTGAAGATGAAGGATTCTGGTGTGGAATGGATTGGCACGATTCCAGAACATTGGGAAATTAAAAAAATTAAACATAAGTTTACTATACAAAAACGCATCGTTCCACAAGATGATCCAACAGTCTTATCTTTGACTCAAAGAGGACTAAAAATTAAAGATTTAGAAGATTTTTCTGGACAGCATGCTGAGAGCTACTCGAATTATCAACTTGTGAATAAAAATGATTTTGTTATGAACTCAATGGATCTACTTACAGGATTTGTAGATTGCTCCCCCTTCATTGGGGTCACAAGTCCTGACTATAGAGTATTTACACAAAATAATCCTGATGAATGTCATCAGTATTTTTTGTACTACTTTCAAAAGTGTTATTTTGAAAAAATTTTTTATGGGCATGGACAGGGAGTATCGAAGTTTGGACGTTGGAGATTACAAACAGATGTATTTAAGGAATTTCCAGTTATGATTCCACCTGTTGAAGAGCAATTTGAAATTGCACGTACAGTATCATCTAAAATAAATGATATTGATGAAGTGATTCAAAGAAATATAGAGCTAATAGATAAACTCAAGGAATATCGTCAATCCCTCATCTTTGAAGCTGTAACAGGAAAAATCGATGTTAGGGATGTAGCGGTGGAAAAAACTGAAACAGCCTAAATCAATCGTAAAGGGGTGATACGATGGCAATCGACTATACTGAAAAAGGGCTGGAAACCAATATAGAAGAATGGCTCTTGCATACAGGCTACCGAAGCAGACGCATCGAGGGAACTGCTTTGGAGGATTTCAAGAAGCATGCCCTCGATGTTGAGATGCTGTTCGAATTCCTGGAAAGCACTCAGCCCAAAGAAATGGAACGGCTCCGTAAAGTGTATAAGGAGCAAACAAGAGAGAAAATTCTGGAGCGGCTTAGTAAAGAATTGAACAGCCGTGGGATGATTGATTGTATCCGACACGGGATTAAGGATTACGGTGTGACACTCAAACTCGCCTACAACCAGCCTGTCAGCTATATGAACCAGACGCTGTTGGAAATGTATACGAAGAACATTTTCACCATTAGCCGACAGGTGTATTACAGCAGTCAGAATAACAATAGCATAGATATGCTGGTATCGCTCAATGGGCTTCCTATTGCCGTACTGGAACTGAAAAATCCACTCACAAACCAAACGGCGGATGATGCCAAGCGGCAGTATATGAATGATCGTGACCCGAAGGAGCTGTTATTCCAGTTTAAGAAACGTGCCATTGTATTCTTTGCTGTTGACCCTGATGAGGTTTACATGACAACGCGATTGGAGAAGGAAAGGACATTCTTTCTCCCCTTTAACAAGGGCAATAATGGAGGCAAAGGCAATCCACCAGTATTAGATGATTATAAAACTGCATACCTCTGGAAAGAGATCTTGCAGAAAAACAGCCTGATTGATATCCTTTTCCGCTTTGTGTTTGTCAAACAGGAAGACATTTTGGATAGCACGGGTGAAATCATCGACAAGAAGGAAACGGTCATTTTTCCCCGCTATCATCAATTGGATGTCGTGAGAAAAATCGAAAGCGATGTTAAGCAATTTGGAGTTGGGACAAACTATCTGGTTCAACATTCCGCAGGGAGCGGGAAAACCAACAGTATCTCATGGCTCGCTCATCGATTGGCAAAGATCCATGACAGTGAGGATAATGCCATCTTCAATAGTGTCATAGTCATTACGGATCGCAGGGTTCTCGACAAACAATTGCAAGATGCGGTTTATCAATTGGAGCATAAAGCAGGCATGGTTGCCAAGATTGATAAGGATTCGACTCAACTTGCCCAGGAGCTTTTGAACAACACCCGAATTATCATTACGACTCTTCAAAAGTTTCCATTTATCATGGAGAAAGTCGGGGAGTTCGCAAGAGGCAAGTATGCCATCATTATCGACGAGGCACATAGCTCACAAGGCGGCAAATCCGCAACAGCTATGACAAGTATCTTGTCAGATAAAACACTTGAGGAAGCTTTGGAAGCTGACCGCACAGCAGAGGAAAACGTGGAGGATATTGACGAGAAGATCGTCGAGACAATTGCAAAAAGCGGCAAGCAGGATAATATCTCTTTCTTTGCCTTCACTGCCACGCCAAAAGCAAAAACATTGGAGAAGTTCGGACGTATGGGTGAGGATGGAAAACCACATGCGTTTCATGTTTATTCCATGCGGCAAGCCATCGAGGAAGGTTTTATCCTGGATGTACTGAAGAACTACACGACCTACAAGACCTATTATAAAGTAGCGAAAATGATCGAGGATGACCCTGAAGTTTCCAGCAAGAAGGCATCCAGGGAAATCGCCAAATATGTGTCTCTTCATCCGCATAATATCGCTCAGAAAACGGAAATCATGATTGAGCATTTTAGACGAGTGACAAGACACAAGATCGGTGGAAGAGCCAAAGCGATGGTCGTAACAGGTAGCCGATTGCATGCGGTCAAATACAAGCAGGCTTTCGACAAATACATAAGCGACAAAGGCTATGATGATATGAAAGCAGTTGTTGCTTTTTCGGGAACGGTCGAGGATAAGGGAGTTTCCTATACCGAGCCACTCATGAATGGTTTCGGTGAGAAAGAATTGCCTGACAAGTTCCATACCGATGAATATAAGGTTTTGTTAGTGGCGGAGAAGTACCAGACGGGTTTTGATGAGCCACTCCTTCATACGATGTATGTGGATAAGAAGCTGGATGGAATCAAAGCGGTACAGACTCTCTCCAGGTTGAACCGAACCTGCAAAGGCAAAAACGACACCTTCGTTCTCGATTTCGTCAATGAAGCCGAAGATATTAAAGAGGCATTCCAACCGTACTATGAGGTCACAGGGCTTGAGGAAGTAACCAATCCGAATCTGCTATATGATTTACAGCGGGAATTGGATGCTTGTCAGGTATATACAGAAGAAGAGATCATGGAAGTCTGTAAGCTGGAGTTCAGTGGCAAAAAGAAAACGCCGAAAACACAGGAAAAGCTTAATGCTATTCTTGATAAGGCTGTGGAACGCTATAAGAATGACTTGCCTAAAGAACAGCAAGAGGATTTCAAGAGCACAGCAGGAAAATTTATCCGTACCTACTCATTTATTTTGCAAATTGGTCCGTTTGTCGATGTTGATCTACATAAATTATATGTCTATCTGAATTATCTCTTGAAGAAGTTGCCCAAACATGGCTCTGAATCGGTTTATCTGGCAGATGAGGTTGCTCTGGAGTATTACCGAAATACGATGGTATTTGAAGGTAGTATTTCGCTACAAGTACAGGGTGGGGCGGAACTTAAACCAACAACTCATGGTGGTGGTGGAGGTAAAGAAGAGGAGAAGGATAAGCTTTCTTCAATCATTAACCGACTCAATGATCGATTTGGAACAGACTTCACTGAAACAGATCGCTTATCCTATGAACAGATCGTGGAAGACATTATTAACAACGAAGATCTGGCTCAGAAAGCGAAAAACAACACCAAAGAAAACTTCAAATTCAGTTACGAAAAAGCGTTCTTAGATATCGTGATCGGCAGAATGGGACAGAACGAGAAGTTTTTCATGAAAATATTGGAGGACAACGATTTTAAGGCTACGGTAATGGATTTCATGTTTGAAGAAATTTATAAAGGTCTAAGCAATAAAGGTGCTTAAAAAGAAAACTCCGCCGCTGAACTCGAAACGTTCGATTCTGGCGGTTTTTTTCTCTTATACTCAAAGCTGAGAAACAGCAATGAATTACAGGGATCTTTGTTTGAGTTTTTAAAATGAAAGGACATCCCAATCAAAGGATGTCCTACAATACTTTAGAGTTTGTTGTTCTCGCAATATTCCGTTACCTGCATCATAAGCCCTTCGATTCTTGCTTTTTCTGACTTAGGAAATCCTAAACGATGCGTTTTTTCACTGCACCACCAGCAGGAACAGTGGATTTTTCCTTTTGCCAAACGCCCGAATTGCTCATCCTTCACATGCCAAAAGCCTTGCTTTACAACCTTTTTCTTACGGTTGATAACCCGCTCCCGATGATGGCGGTAAAATGCACGACTACGATTTGTTCTTTTTGGTTTCAATTCCATCACGCTCCCTTGGGAAAGGCTTAGCCTGCAAAAGCTCCAAGGGATGGTTCTAACTTTTACAGGCTAAGCATGATGGAAGAGAGATTAAAATGTAGCACCATGGTTCTCACCTTCATGTATTGCGTTCTTCTCTGTATTTTACTGACTTCATATCAGGAAAGCAATGTTATTGGAGAGTAGATATTTCGTTATCCACAAAATTCACAAAAGAAGATGTGGATAACCTGTGAATAGTTGCATCAGAACAAAAAATGAAAGCAAGGGCATCGCTTCCGTTTTAATGGACGATGCCTTTTTAAATTTTTTTTTTTGTTATAAAGGCAACAGCATTGAGGGGGTGGAAGGGACAGGTGTAACCGCTGAATAAGGTTGAGCAACTATTGCTAAATAACGTTGAACGAAAATTTCCAGTGGCTTTACATGGAGAGGTGGGCATGGTAGCCTTTCATGGCATGCAAAACCCTTGCGGTTTGCCGCTTTTGCAAGAAATCCATGCCCATAGAGGCTCCATGTCAAGCCACGGCGTATTTCCAGAAAATGCTCACTCTTATTTAGCGAAAAATGCTCAAATGAACTTGTCGGTTACAACAGGGGATTCGCTACGGTCAATTATGCTTGAGTGCCGTTCTGCTTATAATACAAAAACTATGCAACCAGGATTCTCGTATTTTGAGAAATATAAGCGAGGAGGGGCAAAATGAACAAGAGAGCAGTCATGGATAGTTGGAGCGGGGAGGATAAGGGACAAGGAGATTTTGCTTTGCTGCTCAAGCATTACAGGAAGCTCAGAAACTTCACACTGAAAGATTTGGAAGCTGCAAGTGGGGTCAGCCAATCGTATATTCATCGTCTGGAGAGCGGCAAACGTACAAGTCCGACACTCGAAAAACTTCTACACCTGTCAAAAGCATTGCGAATACCCGATTCGGTATTGATCTCGACGGTTATCAAAACCTCTGCTGAGGATACCAACGAAGAGGGGAAAGCAATGCTTTCGGATGTATTGATCCAAAACCAATATTATGTTGGCGGAAGAGCGATCAGCATGGAAGCGAAGCAATTGCTCATTCAGATTGTCGAATATATCGCAGATGCAGAGTGGTCGCCGAGGAGTAAAATGCGGGAGTTGTATGAGCTGTCGGAATTGATCGATCAGCTAAAAGAGGCAATAAAATAGGGGGACGGGAGGAGGAGCGAGTTTTTTGCTCCTTCGTCCATTTCAGTTTACAAGCAAACCATATTGAAAGCCGCTCGATACATAACTTGTTTATTGTTCCATCAAAAACGATTATCATTGTGATAACAGCAATTATAATCGCAGGAGTTCCGCAAGATGGACATATACAGCATCTTCAACGGCGGCAACGTAAAGCCGCAAACCTATGAAAAGAAAATACTAAGACAATACTTGATTCAGACTGGCCGAATCCATCGCTTCCAACTCAAAACAAATACAGGGACGAGGATCAAAGAAATCAGGACAACGCAAGAATTTGATCGATATGTTCAGACGAGAAACATATTTAGCGAATTATTTATCAATCTCGATATGGAAGAGCGGGAATGGTACTGTTGTGAATTTATACTCGGCAACGATGCGTGGATCTCAAAGGATGAAAATGGGGTTTACCGCTATTTTTCGAAGACAAGATTTGGCAGCACTATTGGACTTAATATTTTCGATGTGATTGAAATTCTTTTTTGTGGCGATCAAGAGACTGGGAATGCTTTTCAAAATGCACGAAACAAGCTGGCAAAAATATTAGGGCTTGAGGGTTTGAGGGATGAGTGGAAGATTCAACAATGGGAAAAGTATCAAAACAATCTGGAGTATGTTCGCGGCGGAAGAGGCGAGTTGGCACAGGAGTATCCTGAACTGTATCAATTCATCCAGAAGTATCGAGCGATTTTAGAGTATTTTAACACTCACAATGAAGAAGGATTGTTTCGAAGTTTCAGCTACCAGTACGAACATGTTTTCTTTACTTCTACTAATCGCATAAAAGAAAAATTAGGGATCAGTCAATCGACAGTCACAAGGTCGATCAACATGCTCACGCTCATCGGTATGCTTGTAAAGATTCCGCACCATAAGCTTCCACGTCAGTTGCTCGAAATCTCGAATCAAATCTTGGAGTATCGGTCAAATAGAGGGTACAAAGGCGGCAAAAGAATCACCTTTTACCGAGTTCCGAAGTACGACAATGAAACGTTGGAATCTGCCGAAGAGATTGTGAAAAAGCTTCAAGCCGCTGGAGTTTGGGGAAGCCTTATCTCAAAAGAGAAGGTTATCAAGATATTTGGTGAAGCAAAAGCCAAAGACGTATTTCTCAGTGATTACGTTGTAAAAAAAGCTGATATCGCCGCCGCAGAAGATAATCATGACATACAGACCGACGATGATTTGCCGCTGTCTGATGATGATTACGACTACATACCGTTTTGAAGCGAAGATGCGATGCTTCGCTTTTTTAATGGCGACTTACTTTCTTGGTTTAACGCACTAAAAACGTGTACTGATTGCTCGGTGAAATTGCATAATCACCCGATTTCTGCCAAAAAACTGAGTGATACTGCAAAAAACTTTTACGCGTAGGCGTTCAGTGAATTCCATAGTTTTTGCTAAGCGTGCGAAGGCACGCACCGAGCAAGTTTGTAAAAATGCAAATTGCTCCATTAGATTTTGAGCTATATTTAAGACATTTAATATATGCAACCATTTATTTACAAAAATTGCAGACTTGTATGATATTGTGGAAAGGGTTTAAAGCGAAGGCGTAAAGTGAATTCCCATACCATTGTTTTTGCAATGATGCTTTTCCTGATGGCAATGAAAAGATCCTGCAAAAATGCTTTTCAAGTTGCAAAGCCATTCGATTTTGAAGATTGCTAAAGGATACTGATTTGTCGGATCACGCTACATAACTTTTGATCGCTAATATAAAGGACTATGTATTCCGAAAGTTGAACGTGAAATGCTTCACATTCATATCCTTGCTCGAACGTGGTTCGACCAAAACTTGCAACATGACTATTGCAAAACAGGGTAACATTGAGACAGGGATTACAGGATGAAGGGGATGTTGTAAATGGAAGCAATGCGTGAGCCACAAGTTCGGGATTTTCGAAGGCTGACGGTATATCAAAAAGCTATGGAATGGATCGGGAAAATCAGAGAGATCGTTAAGGCTTGGGATTGGGAGGACAGGAAAGTAATCGGCAATCAGATTTTGAGGGCTTCAACTTCAGTCGCGGCAAATCTCGCGGAGGGGAACGGGCAATTATATTTACAAAAGGAAGTTTCGTTCATTAATAATGCACTCGGCTCATGCTCGGAAACTCAAATGTGGTTAGAGGAAGCCCGTAACGCTAAACTGATTGACCAGCAGACCTTCGAGCGTCTGGATAATGAAGCAATAGAAATTCGAAAAATGTTGGTCGCAATGGTCAAAAAGGTGAAATCGGAAATAGGGGAAAACAGGAGGGCGGGATAGGGAAGCATTATGAAATTCGGCTTAAAAAGTTATGCTGCGAGTTTTTTTAAAACTAAATCGACGAATAGGTGGGTTTTTGGGATCGAAGCGAAGGAAACTGATAGCATAACTAACAGTTATGTGGAGAGGTTATATTCCGAGCAAAAATGGCCTTGTCATGCGGTGGGCGAATCACTATAATTAGATATTGACCCAAGTTTACATGAATATAAAGTGCTTTTTGCTCGTAGAAACGTTTTTGCTTTCAAAAAAAGCAATCACGTTCACTATTGGCAAGGAGCACTTTTTTTGTTGCCTGGGAGACAAAGAGCAAAGATTACTCAGGAAAGCGAGGATACGGAATGATCGATAAATTTGAGAAAGCCCTATTAGCAGACGGAAAAAGCATATTGACGGTTAAGGCGTATGGCAATGATATTCGGCAATTCTTTAATTGGTTAAAGGGTTCCTTGGGTTTTGAATCTGAATCCATTACGGAAACTGACGTGCGGGAGTACCGACAATATTTGAACCTCCAAAAAAAGCTTAAACCGACCAGCATTAATCGAAAGTTGAAAAGTGTGGTGTCATATCAAAGATTTTTAGTGCGGGAAGGAATTTGCAAAGAACCAATTCAGTTAAAGAAAGTGCTGTTGAAACATGCCATTGATTTGAATCACGAAATCCAAACCGTAGACAAACAAAATATGTATCGGCTAAAACGAACCATTGAAGCGGAGAACAACAAACGAGACATTTGCATTTATTACCTTTTATTCGGAACGGGTATTCGGGTAAGTGAACTTGTTAATATCGAAATTGATGATGTCCACTTAACCGATAGGAATGGCAAGAACAACTACAGTTATATACTGGTTCGAAGCGGGAAAGGGAATAAGTCTCGAAAAGTCAACTTAAATGCCGCCGCTGTAAACGCATTAAGGGAGTATCTTGAAATCAGACCAAGAGGAACGAATAAACTCCTAATCGGACAACGTGGCCCAATCACCAGATTAACTGTCAATAAAATTCTGGACAAATATAGCAGAAAAGCTCAATTGGAACAGAGGGTTTCACCACACCTTTGCCGACACACTTTTTGCACAGATCTCATTAAGAGTGGAAGTGACCCGAAGACTGTTGCATTGCTGTCGGGGCATAGCTCTGTTGATACTATTTACCGATTTTATGTATCTTCAACTGCCGAAGATAAGCAACGGGCAGTAGATAGTTTGCAAATTTGACCAGAAGATATGACTGCGGTTAAAGGGGGCGATGGTATTGGCAAGAAGAAGCCAGCAGTGGAAGGATTCCACATTGAAGAGATTTTTGGATGAAGGAAGAGGACAAGGTGAAGAAGATTTTAAGCCTTGGCTCAAAGTCTCGGACATTTCATCAAAAGGAAGGGTTACGCGGCTATATTCAAAGAAGCTTAACCGAACCATTCACCTGCTCACTGACTCGCAAACAAGGTACTTTTACCTTCTGGAATTTGATGATCGTGTGGTTTCCGTTAAGGAGCAATTTCCGCTGTTAAGTATTGCAGATATCATGGATCAACTTGACGAATCATTGGTGAAAAGATTGAAAAATCGGGACGGTACTCCGCATGTACTTGTCACCACATTTCTGATAACTGCCAAGGACGAAAATGGGCAACTTCGCACATATGCACGATCTATAAAAGATCGGAATGAGTTGGAGAAAAAGGATACGTTGGAACGCTTAGAGATACAGCGGCGGTTTTTCGAAAGCCAAAAAATAGATTGGGCTGTCGTGACTTCCGAAGAGATCCCGCATCAGCGGTCGCGGAACATTGAGTGGGTTCTTCCTGCATTATATATCGAAGATGCTGGTTTGACGGAACAAGAAGCTCAATACTACAGCACATATATAATAGAAGCTTTTCGTTCAACAAAGGAGCCTGTAAGGGGACTATTGGATGCATTTGAACGCGAAATGAAACAGGAAAAGGGTTTGGGGGTATTCTTGTTTCGCTATCTCATTGCGAGCAAGCAAATCGAAATCAATCTGGATCAAGAAATCAATATAAACCATACACCAGAGCAAATGGAAGTCATTGTGAGGGAAAGCGTGGGAGTTGGTCGAAATGTATGTAGCGGTTAACACTCTGTTTCGACATCGAGAAGATCCAACAAAAATTGAACGAATCGTTTGGCTTGATGAAAGCAATCAAGCGAGCTTCATTGTTGATATAAATCGAAATCACTATCCAGCCTATATGTCGCTCGTGGAGATATTCGAAGGTCTGAATTCTGGCACATATATAATAGAAGAAACAGATCCATGGATGCGAATTATTGATGAGGAATCATTATCAAAATCAGAAAAAGAAAGCTGGGATCGAGCATGGAATGTCATACAGTGGATGATTCAGAATCGGTTCGAACCGAATATCTTTATTCCCAAACAGCGGTCACAAATAATTAAGCAGGCATCGCAGGCATTTGGTTTATCGGAGATAGCGGTCAGCAAATACGTGAAAAAATACTATATTCGGGGTTTAACACGGTATGCTTTACTACCCGATCAGTCAAACTGTGGAGGCAAAGGGAAACGACGCGGGGATGGACAGGGAAGCAAGAGGGGAAGGAAGCGGAAAAACCCTTCGATTTACAGTGAAATGAATATCAATGAAGAGGTCAAACAGATTTTTAGGCGGTCATTGGACAAGCATTATTATCAAAAAAATCGCCCCTCTCTTCGCTATGCTTACGAGCAAATGATACGAGAGAATTTTGCGACTGCATACCGAATGGAAAACGGCGTAAAAATTCCCGTCATTGAGAACGGTGCGGAAATACCAAGTTTTGGGCAGTTTCGCTATTGGTTCGAGAACTGGCGGGATGTGAAGAAAGAAATCATTCTTCGGGAAGGCAAGAAAAAATATGAACAGCAGTATCGCCCCGTTTTAGGTTCAACGAAGCAGGACGCGATGGGACCAGGCTCGTTGTACCAAATAGATGCAACCATCGGAGACATCTACCTCGTCAGCTCCTACGACCGTTCGAAAATAATTGGTCGCCCGACGATCTATTTCATATGCGATGCGTACTCCAGGCTTGTGGTCGGCGTGTATATCGGTTTGGAAAATGCCTCATGGAATGGAGCGATGATGGCAATGGAAAATGCGTTTCTCAAATCGAAGGTTGATTTCTGCCGCAGATATGGGATTGATATTAAGGAAGAAGATTGGCCAGGGGGAATTCCAACCGCTATTCTCGGTGATAGAGGTGAATTGATCTCCGATAAAGCACTATCTGTCATTGAAAATCTAAATATAGCCGTAAAAAATACAGCCAGCTATCGTCCTGAGCTTAAATCCGTTGTGGAGAAGCAATTTGACCTGATTCAATCGCAAATCGCACCCTTCATAAAAGGCGGCGGCATTCAGAGCGACTTTAGAGAACGCGGGGCAACCGATTACAGACTGCACAGTACATTGACCTTATTTGATTATTCTCGAATCGTCATAAAGACGGTGCTTTATTTCAATAATCAACACCATTTGTCAGGTTATGAACGAGATGCCATGCAAATTGCTCAAAATGTTCCGCCCATCCCCATTAGACTTTGGGAATTCGGTATGAAAAATCATTCTGGAAAACTTCGTCATGTACCACCAAATGTGCTTCGTTTCAACTTAATGCCCCAAGGCCTTGCAGTGGTGACTCAAAGGGGAATCCGCTTTAACGGTATATATTATGGTTCGGAAATTGCCCTCAAGCAGAGGTGGTTTACAAAGGCTCGGTCAAGTGGGCTATGGGAGGTTCCTGTTAATTACGATCCTCGGAACGTTTCGAATATATATTTGCGTCTGAGCCGAACGGAATTCGAAGTTTGCTACTTGTTGGAATCGCAATCTCGTTACAAGGATCAAACCTTGGATGATGTGAATTACTTATTGGAATGGGAACAGAAAGAACACGCGACATATGAAGAAAAAGAATTAGGAGATCGGATCTCGCTTGCCGCCGAGATTGAATCCATTGTTCAGGATGCAACCCGAAAAACTCGTGCAGAACAGACCGCTCAATCCAAAACTGCCAAATTGAAAGGAATTCGAATGAATCGGGATGCTGAAAAGCAGAAGAACAGAGAATCAGAAATGTTCGTATTGGGTCGTGAAGAGCTTCCGAATTCAAGCAAACCAAAAGAGTCCGAAGAGGACGATTTCATGTTTGATGAAATTCAATTGCTAAGAAAAAAGCAGAAGGAGGGTTTGCGTGGAAACCATGATTAAGCTTTCGAATGGAACTTTGGCGGTTGCCGCTCAGTATAGAGAACAGCCAATTTTGGAGTATCAAAATAATCCGCTTATTGAGGCACTTCCTCCTATTTACAACAAAGTTGAGGTTGCCGAGAAGATCGGTAATTATCCCTATATTGGTGATGAGGAGCGGAATCTTGATGCTTCGTATCGGATGCATCTGGTTCAGCGTATCTTTCAATACTTTCAAGCTCTTCCTATACATTTGGAGTTGGAACAACGGATATCGCGAATCTTGCGGCAGTCTTATGTAGGTCGTAATCCGTTTTCTCCAGAGTATGCTCAATCCTTTCAACAAGGTTGGAGAGATATTGAGCGAGGGGCGTTCCAAAACTATGTGCGAAATGCAACGGCATTCGGCATGTCAATCGTAGGATTATCAGGAATGGGAAAAACGACTACTGTCAATCGGATCATGCGACTGATTCCGCAATTGATTGTTCACTCCAGTTACCAAGGAAAAAACCTGAGCATGATGCAAGTCCCGTGGATCAAGCTGGAGACCCCGTTCGACGGGTCATTGAAATCGCTGTCGCTTGATTTCATGGCAAAGGTGGATCAACTGATTGGCTCCAATTATTTCGAGAAGTACGGGAAAAAGTCTCGCCTTAGCACTAACGTGTTACTTCCGCTCATGGGACAAATAGCTCGTTCAATCAATTTGGGCGTTATTATTTTTGACGAAGTGCAACATCTTACGGCTTCAAGAAGTGGTGCGGAGAAAGTGCTTAATTATTTTGTAACGCTGGTCAACGAAATCGGTATTCCGATCATATTTATTTCGACACCGAAAGGAATAGGCATTCTTCAATCTGAATTCCGCCAAGCACGCAGGTCATCAGCTCAAGGTGATTTGCTGATGGATCGCTTGCAAAAGGATGCTGTGTGGGATTTATTTGTTCAGGGACTTGGACGATATCAATGGACAAAATATGTGATCGAAATGGATGAAGAGCTTAATGCCGCTCTGTATGAGACTTCAATGGGTATTGTTGACTTGGCTTGCAAAATTTTTGCGATGGCTCAGTTAAGGAGCATTTCGACAGGCAAAGAAAAATTAACCCCTTCACTGATCCGTAAAGTAGCCGAAGAACAGTTCAAATTGCTCAAGCCGATGATGGAGGCATTGAAATCAGGAAAACTCTCTAAATTAGCGGCATATGAAGATATCGTGATTCCCGACATTTCGGACTTTGTTGCCAAGGAACAAATCAAGGTGGACATTGGCATTCTCATGAAAAAAGAAACGACCTCCCGTATTCAGCAATTATTGAAGATGAAAGAGGATGCAATTTTGCGGTTAAAGTTTTTGGGGGTTTCTGAAAAGAATGCGGGAAATATGGTTGAACAGGTCTTGTCGGAAAATCCTGAACAAGCCGATATAAGCCTTATTGTACAAGAAGCATACAAATTGCATATTTCAGAGAAGTCAAAATGCGAAAAAAAGCAACTGGTTAACAGGGGGAATGATCTGAGGGAAATTGTAAAAGCAGGGAAAGAAAAGGGGATAAGTGCGTATGACGCATTAAGACAAGCGGGATACATCAAATCAGATTATGGTACAGATAGAGGCGTGGCTGGATGATTCCTACTCTGCCCACCGCCTATGAAGATGAATTGCTCTACTCCCTTTTGGCACGTTGCCGCATTCGAAATGGCACGTTAAGTCATAAAGCATTTCTGTTGGATGCATTTGGTCACAAAGGGATTTCAGCAAGTGTTTTATTGCCTTCGGGTATCGACAACCTGGTGTCAAATCTGCCGCCAGGTTCAACGATTACCGCCGACCAACTGATTTCTCAGCATACAATGTTTCCCCTTTTAACTGCCTTCTTGTCACCACAGCAAAAGGACAAGGTTTATGAAGGAATGAAAAGTATGGATGGTAAGGGGATATATGCGTCTGCGGGAATTTTGACAAGCTCCATTAAATTAAACAGTCATTTAAGGTTTTGTCGCCAATGTAATCTTTCGGATAAATCGATGTATGGAGAATATTATTGGCATCGCATACATCAGATTCCTGGGTTGGATATCTGCATGAAGCATGAAGAATGGCTTCATGATAGCAAAGTACCAACCAATCAATTGAACAAGCATGTATATATCCCGCCAAATGAGGAAAATTGCAAAGTCGATAGTGTTATAACCAAAACGCCATTGGCACTATTGGAGAAATATCGTTTTCTTAACAAGAACATTAATATCCTGCTCAATAATACATTTACCAATCGACCGTTTGAATGGTTCGGGCAGTTTTATGTTAGTAAGCTTCAAAACATGGGCTACGCCAGTCAAAATGGTAGGGTGGATCAAATAAGGCTTCAACAGGATTTTGTTTCGTTTTATGGTATTGAATTTCTAAAACATTTACAGTCAGACCTCACGGGTAATCACCATTGGTTATCGGGTATAACCCGATTTCATCGGAAAAGCTTTTCCTTTTTGCGACATCTGTTGTTGCTGAATTTCCTTGATGTTTCGTTAGAGGAGATTTTCTATCGGATAGAATCATTCAAACCATTTGGTGATCCACCTTGGTTATGTCTCAATCCAGCGGCGGAGCATTATAAGCAAAAGGTTGTGACTGATATGACGTTAACTACCTGCAACAAGACAAAAAGACTGATTGGAACGTTCGCTTGTTCTTGCAGGTTTATTTATACTCGAAAGATTGGCGACGAACCTTTCAAAAAATCCAGAGTCAAGCGGTTTGGTGAGGCATGGGAGCGAGAGTGTAAACGGTTAGCCGCTGAAGGCTTTGGACTGCGGGAAATTGGGAGAAGGCTACATGCTGACCCAATAACGGTTAAGAAATGCCTGATGAACGGAGTAAAGGGGAGGGGAGAGGGGCAGGGAAATAAACAAAGTGAGCAAAGATCGACTGACCGCACGAATTGGCTTCAGCTTCAAGAAGAGCATAAAGAGTTGTCCAAAACAGAATTGCGGAAGTTGAATCCTGGCTTATATGCACGACTGTACAGGAATGACCGAAATTGGCTTGAGCAAAATTCTCCTGCATTAAAGAACGTGACACCAAATCAGCGAGTGGATTGGAGCCAGAGAGACAAGGACATTTTGCAGAGGGTGCAAATCGCTGCTAATAAAATCATGAATGCTGCTGGTAAGCCGCGACGAGTGACAATGAGCAAGATTGGAGCGATTTGTGGAGAAAAGGCTCTGCTGGAGAAACATTTAGATCGATTACCTGACACTCAGGCGTATCTTAACCTGGTGGCAGAGACAGAAGAGCAGTTTCGCATTCGAAAAATCAAATGGGCGATAAAAGAGTTGGAACAAGAGGGACAGGAGCTTTCAATTTGGAGGGTTTTGCGGAAAGCAACCATCCGAAGTGAGAACTGTCCACCTGATATAATAGAAGAGTTGACAAGTAGACAAGACCTTAAAATTGAATCGGTTTGTAAGGATTGAAATGGGGCAGGTGGGGTAAATGAGCCGCCCTTTTTCATATTTCTTGAGGAAAGCTTGCCATTTCGATCATTATGTATCCACATCATATAGACAGTAGCAAGATTCATCGGTGATAGATGAGATGTTTTATAAAAATAGGGATTCGAATGACGTAATCGATCAAAATAGTGATATGGTAGACAAAAAACACGGAAAATAGTAATATGATTTATATACCAAATGAAGGGAATGATATCCTTGTCTACGACTTTTACCTTGCATTGCTTTGAAGAAAAGGAAAAATTGGTTCAATGTCTGGTCAGAGGTACAGCAATTAATACAGAAAAAAAGAATGCAGACAAGGGTATTACTAAGAATAAATTCAGAAACTCTAATTCAGATGAAGTCAATCAGGTTGTAAATGATAATTTTGAGGACAAATACCGTATTGATACGTATTCAGAGAACGGATACGAACATATTCGTTTGTATTCAGCTAAGGATAAGTGTTTGTATATCATATTACGTGAATCAATTTTCCAGGAACAATTAGAGAAAAAAGAAGACACGAACTTATCCATTCACTATTTATATGCCTATGCTTACATTAATCGTGGGCTTGCAAAGAGTTCCCCAAATCTAATGGGGCAGTTAGCATTTGGTGATGATGGTATAGTTTCACATAAAGAGCTTTTGATTCAACAAAAGGTTAGGGAAGTCATCAAAGACATCGATGTTGATGTCACTCAGCTAATTACATATGATGTTGTTCGAGGCAAAGTGGTTTCTGTTAAAGCAAGGGTTTTGAACCCTGATATAGCATTACCTTCACTATTTGAGGAAGATCTAAGTCAGTATATTGTTTCTTACGACAATGAAGATGAAACAGTAGGATTTGCTGTTGAATCACAATATGAAGAGCTTTCTGATGAAATGCAAAACCAGATCATTAGTGATTTGCTTAAACTTAAACGTAAACAAAAGGATCAAGATGAAGAATAATATCAATTGAAGAGGGGTTTGTAATGGGCATCGTAAATACCTTTAATAAAAACAGATTAAAGTCAGCAAGAATATTTTCAGGGTTTACGATATCCGATTTGGCTGAACTGTCAGGGGTTTCAAAGCAAGCGATTTCTCAGTTTGAGAATGGTAAAAGTAAACCAACCTTAGAAACGCTTATGAAGCTTATGTATGTACTTAAATTCCCGAGAGAATATTTTTATGAAGCAGACTCGATTGAGGAAGTTCAAGTTGGAAACACTTTCTTTCGATCTTTAGTGTCCACATCCAAAAAAGAACGTTTGTCCCAAATCGAAAAAACAAGATACTTTTCAAAGATCTGTGATTTTCTCGAAAGGTATATTGATTTTCCTCCAGTAAATTTGCCGAGTATTAAAGATTTGATTGAGCTTAACGACACAAAAGTGGACAATCCACATCAATTAGAACGTGAGGATATTGAAGAAATAGCGTTGGCTTTAAGAAAATATTGGGGAATCGGTGAGGAGCCAATTACCAATATCGTGTTTTTGCTGGAGAAGAACGGAATCATCATGACCTCCTTGGCTACGGACACTCATAAAATTGATGCTTTTAGCCAAAGGCAAATGATAAGTAATAGGGAACGATATGTGATTGTTCTTGGTGATGGCAAACAGTCGGCATGTAGAAGGCAGTTTGATACGGCTCATGAGTTAGGTCATATGCTACTGCACAACTGGAATACTGATTATAATGATATCTACCTGGAAGAGCACCGATTAATTGAGCAACAAGCTGATACATTTGCTGGAGCTTTTTTATTGCCAAAAGACGCTTTCCTTAAAGATCTTCATTACCCAAACAATCTAAACTTCTATATCGAATTGAAGAAAAAGTGGAAAGTCTCCATTCAAGCTATGATTGTTAGAGCATTTCATTTGGGAGCAATAAATTATAATCAATATACCTACTTAATGAAGCAAATGAATCAAAAAAATATGAGGAAAAAAGAGCCGTTGGATGATGTTTTAAGTGTTCCTCAACCTGTGTTAATAAGTAAAGCAGTGGAAATGTTGCTAAAAGCTAATGTATTGAAACCAAAAGATATTATTGGTGCTGGCGGTTTAACGCTCACGCAGGAGATTGTCGAGTATTTGCTAAACCTTGAAAAAGGTACGTTAAGTGAAGATAAAAAGGATAATGTTGATGTTTTACTCCACTTCAGGAATTCCGAGAACCACGCATAAAGACTTACGGTAGAAGGGGGAGTTCTTAATGAGGAGACGAGAAACAAAGTGGGATAATGGTGTTTACTACCTAACAGTATGGATCGAGAATGGAAAGGGATGTGGGACTCTGGTCAATCGAAGAACTGGCTATAGTACCTCTCTCGAAAAAGCGATTTCGGATGAAAGAGACATGCCTTCCTTCCCTTCAGATGTCAGTGAGAATTTACATCGGATATTAGATGAGTTGGGAATTGATCCGTATACGTATCGTGTGAAATAATACATCACAATATCAAGGGGGATATTTACATGAATATTATCTCAGAATTACAAAAGCTGGCTCAGACAAGAGGATATAGCCTTGTTGGTCTGGAGAATTTGACCTTAGATGGAGTTCAAGCTTTGCTAAATTACTTTAAAGATGATCAGCCCCTTAAAGAGCAATACGAATATCACTTATGCGAACAGTCCAAATCGACAATTTATATTGATCAGATCCCGATTACAACAAAGCAAATTGAAATCACTAATGCTAATATATTGTCAGTTGCGGTAGGCTCTACAGGTTATATGGGAGGAGATACAGGTCACGGGGGACGTACCTATTTTGCAATAAAAGATGAAGCCTCGACAGATCTCCGTCTGAGAGTGAATAGCGGCCATTGGCAAGAAGTGGAGAGTATTGAAATTGCATTAGGTGGGGATACCGAATTGGAAACTTTTATCGAAGCATTAAAATTTGGATTGGATCAATTGTTGCTTACTGTAAGGGGAAGCAAGTAGGTGCTTAGAAAAAATTATAAGTAACACTAAAAACAACAATGGCTCTACTTTCTTGTTCAAGCTTCTTTAAGCTACAAAGAAACTGGCCTACATAAAGGTTGATTAAGATATTATTAAACCGATGAGAAGCTCCAGTTCATTCATGAACGGAGCCTTTTACATATTTTAGCCTTTGGTTGGCCTTATGTACCTAATTAAATTTCAAAAGAGGTGAAAAAGATGACCATGCTTACAGTTGAAGAATATATCGCCCGAAGGAAAAGAGAAGATCAACTGAATGAGTTCAGTCTCGCAGATCGTATGGAGAACATGAAGACATGTGTTAACTATGTGTTTGAATACTTCAATCAATACTTAGATATTTCCAAGTTGGATGAACAAACTGTTTTAAATAATGAGCGGCTCGAAAAATATAAGAATAGCATTTCACATTATGAAGACGAGATTCAGGAATGGCTTGTTCATATTTACGACGAGTACAATAAAAAGCTGGATCGGACTATTGTCAACTTTCTCAAAAAGGACGAGCTTTTTTATCTTTACAGTTCAGACAGCGAATTTAGAAGTTTGTCATATGAATGCTATGCTCAACTCATAAAAAAGAATCCGTTTCTAAAGGATCAAACGGAAATGCTGTTTTTGTTTATTAAGGATTATAAAAGAATTCAAAGTCAACCAAATGATAATCGTATACTAATCTCTGATGAAGTGGATCAGTGGGTGGAAAAAACGTGGCAGCAGTATAAAGTTGATATTTTGGCATTTTGTAGTGATTGGGTACACCGTTTTTTGGACAACCAAGATAGTTGGCCAGTAAGTCATAGAAAAAAGAGTGATAGTCCTTATTGGAAATATGATTATGATTATAAGCAGAAAAGCAATTTGTTCAACTTAAATTCACTTTATAGAAGGATATCGGATAAACCCTTTATAAAAGGGAAAAAGCAATGCCTTGAAGTCATTATGATGTATTTTTGGCTTCATAATATAGAAGGAGACGAGGAGAATTACTGGCAAGAATATATGAGCAAAATTTCTGATCACTCAATTCAGCTCACCAACTAAACGCTGTATTCAGCCGAATGGACTGGGGGAAATTCAACAAGAAGTTGGTATCGGTTGGTTAAGTAAATCAAACTCGAAGCAAGTCACCAAGATTCTCTTGTTGGTATGCTAATAGAATTCCCCAGTTTGAACCTTTAAGAAGCATCATGCCATTGTGAACAAACCAGGCTCCAATCAGTTATAGCATACAATGCTTTCGTCAGTTGCAGGTAATATCTAATCACCGATATGACTGACGGAAGCCAGTATGTAGGGCGGCATCTGGAGCAAATAGGGAAATGTATCGACCTTGGAGCTTACATGGTAATACATTAGAAACCAAGAAATCTTTGTTTTATTACTTAAGAAGTGATGCTTTCTGGAAACGTGTCTTTTAGGAAAATTCCTGGCAACGGCAGATTTGGATGTTCCAAGATGATAAATGTTTGTCGAATTATGTATATTATTCACTTATTACAGAGGATTTAGTCAAGAACCATCGAATAGTAAACAATGGAAAATGATGCTATTACACCGAAAGGATTCATTTCATGGATAAAAGGAAATATGATGAAGAACATTTGTTGGAAACACGCCATGAGGAAATCTTGGCTCAAGAACTAAAAAATGCTTATCCATTGCTTAGGAGACCTGTTTTTTCAAAAGTGATAGCCCTTTTACGCTGTATTCCATTGTGGGCAAAATTACATTTTGATTCTCTTGAGAACAAAAAACTTCAAAAAGAAGAAGAGCGAACCCCCAAAAAACATCCTGTCAGACCAATAAGAGGGCAAATATTTAATGCTGAAATTGGTGAAAATATAGGTAGTGAACTTAGTGGAAATCATCTTGTAATCATTATTCAAAACTCAAAAGGGAATATATACTCTGAAAAGGTGAATGTTGTTCCTATTGAGGGGGATGGGAACAAAATTAAACCATCAGTTCACCTGAAGCTTACTAATGAAGATCTTGAATTTGGGCATTTGGATAAAGACCCATCCAGAGTTATCTTTGCTGATATTATGACAATTGATAAGGCAAGACTTGGGAGAAGAATTGGGCAAATTAAATCTGTAAAACTTGAAGAGATATGTAATAAAATAAAGGAGCAGTTAGAACTTTAGTTTGTCAGTGTTCTTAACTGTTGACAATCGTAAATAGTTGATGTATTCTTGAGTCAATAAAAGAATTATCGAGTCCATTTGGACACTGGCTTGTAAAAGCTTTTCGAGGAGTCACGTTAACTACGTGACTCCAATGCATTTTTTGCATGTTTTTTCAAACCCGCACATATAATATCGTATAGATGGCAATGGCCATTATCGAGCCGAAGTTCGGCACTGGCTCTAAACGAGCTTCGTCGAGAGGCATTTGCCTCAAATGAAGGGCTTCCCTATTTGGGAGGCTCTTTATTGTTTATTTGGATTTTCACAGTCCCCTATAAAAACTTAATCCTAATATGTAACAAGCAAATAAAGTCGTTTACCAGCAATTTAAACTCGTATTGAGCAATTAAAAG